>NZ_JFAO01000018.1:0-79933 GCF_006408945.1 Bifidobacterium sp. UTBIF-78 | reverse complement strand
TATCGCTACCAGTTATTCTGGGCATGTACGTGTCATGAACGAGGTTCTGGGCATATGACCACCATGAAGACTCCTGAAACCGGGTCCTCAAGGTACCGATATGCCCAGAACGGGTAATGAAGGTCGGCTCATGGTACGTATTTGCCCAGAATCGGGGATGCCGGTCGTCGGTCCACGATACGGATATGCCCAGAATTGGAAATGAAGGCCGGCCCGTGATACGAATGCGCCCAGAATTGAAGAGATAGATTTAGGGGAAAGACGCGATGGAGCGTCCGCTTGTTCTTCCGCGGATTGGGGGATGGGGAAGATGGGGCAGGACACTATCTGTCTGCACTGCGGTCTCACGCTCCATCGGGCGTCGGATACGTCCCAGAATACGATGATGCCGCCCTCGGTGTAAGGGCGGCATCATCGGTTGGTCATTGATCCCGGTTGGCCTTCAGCCTGTCATCACTCAATCCTCAATCACCGGGGGATTGCGATAATCTCCGAGGAATCAAGGAAAGAGAAGAGAGATGATGAGAGGGGAGGACCGAGAGAGGGAAAGAGAAGGAAAGGAATGGCCTCAGGCCTTCTTGCCTTCGAGCACCTTGTAGGCGAAGCCCATGACCAGCACGTACAGGCAGCCGACGGCCATCACGAGGATGCCACCGAACTGGCCGGCCGCGTCGGCGGCCACACCCATGATCGGTGGGAAGATGGCGCCACCGATCAGACCCATGAGCATGAGGCCGGAGATTTCGTTCTGACGATCCGGGCGGTACATCAGGGCGTGGGACAGGAACAGGGAGAACACATTGGAGTTACCGAAGCCGACGAGGGCGACGGCGATCCAGAACAGCCAGACCGGCGGGTTGTTCTGCACGAGGGCGAAGACCGCGAAGCACACGGCGGACAGGGTCATGATGACGCCGCAGATGCGCAGGCCGACCTTGTTGCTGATCTTCTGCAGCACGATGCCGCCGGTGAAGCAGCCGATCATACGGGCGATGAAGTAGACCATGGTGGCGGTGGCGGCGATTTCGGTGAACTGGTCGCCGGTGTGCTCGGTCAGGATGCGCGGGGCTTGGGCGTTGATGCCGACGTCCACACCCACGTGGGCCACGATGCCGAGGAAGCACAGGAAGACGATGGCGTCGGAGAACAGCAGCTTGAAGCAGCGGCCGATGGTGGTGGTGCCGGCATCGGGGGCTGGCTCTTCGATCTTGTCAAGGGCGAGCAGCACGTAGCCGATGATGCCGATGACGAAGTAGATCACGAACAGGATCCACCACATGTTGAGCTTGGTGGCGCCCCAGATGGCGATGTACGGGGCGAACAGGGAGGCGAAGGCCTTGACGAACTGGCCGGTGGTCAGGGTGGAGGCGAGCTTGTCGCCCTTGACGAACACGGTCAGCAGCGGGTTCAGGGATACCTGCATCAGCGTGTTGCCAATGCCAAGGAACGCGAAGGAGATGACGATGAGGACCAGGCGCGGGGTGCCGGACAGCGCCACATAGGCGATGATCGGCAGGGCCATGGCCACCAGGGTGACGAGGATGGACCACAGGACGGTCTTGCGGCGACCGATCTTGTTCATCAGCATGCCGGTGGGCACGGAGAAGATCAGGAACCAGAAGAACACCATCGTGGTGAACAGGTTCGCGGTGCCGTCGGCAAGGGCGAACTCACCCTTGACGTAGTTCGTCGCGGTGCCGACCAGGTCGACGAAGCCCATGACGAAGAAGGCGAACATCACCGGCAGGATCTTGGCGAATCCAGCGTTACCAGCGTTACCGGTCTTGGTAGTTTCGTTGCTCATTATGAATCCCTTTTTCTTACTGCAATGAGGCAATGAATGTTGGATGGATTATCGCTCGATCAGTGTTGATCAGCATTTAATTATGAAGGTGTTCCATACGAAGCGATCCGCGTGGAACGGTCCGTGCCCGGAGCATGGCTCACGCCGGGATTGCCGTAAACGGTGAAGAGACCGGAGCGTCATTGCCCCGGTGTGAGCCAGCCCCAGAACGGGAGGAAAGGAAGGGGCGTGCGGTCTGGCTACCGCACGGAGGGGAGAGCGACTACTTGCCGGCTTCGGCGAGGTAGTCGGGCATCTCGGCCGGGTACTCCGGCCAGGCGCCGGCCTGGGTGCACACGAAGGCGGCGGTGTTGACGGCCTTGCGGTGCGCGTCGGCAAGCGAGTCGCCCAGCAGCGTACGGGCGGTGAAGGTGCCGGAGAAGGAGTCGCCGGCACCCACGGTGTCCACGACCTCGACGTGCGGGGTGTCCAGCGTGGAGGACTCACCCTTGCGGGAGATGATGGTGGAGTAGGCGGAACCGGCGGTCAGGATCACGTAGTCGAGGTTGAACTCGTCCAGGAACCAGCGGGAGGCGTCCTCGCCGGAGGTGCCGCGGATGTCGAACATGTCGCGCAGCAGGAGCAGCTCCTCGTCGTTGATCTTGAAGACGGTGGCGTAGCCGAGCAGCTCCTCGATGAGTTCCTTGGAGTAGTGGTCGCCGCGCAGGTTGATGTCGAAGAACTTCATCGCGCCCGGCTTGGTGTGCTTGAGCAGCTCGGTGATGGTGGCGTGCGTTTCGGGGGAGCGCAGGGCCAGAGTGCCGTAGCACACGGCGTCGGCCTTGGAGACCACGTCGATGAGCTGACGGGTGTACAGGATGTGATCCCAGGCCACGCCCTTGACGATGGTGTACTCCGGGATGCCGTTCTTCAGGGACACCTCGACGGTGGAGGTCGGCCAGGCGTTGCGCTGGATGACGGTGTTGATGCCGGCTTCGTCGGCCTTGGCGACCAGCTCGTCGCCGAGCTCATCCTCGCCGACCGCGCTGATGGCCCAGCCCTCGGCACCGTTCTTCATCGCGTGGTAGGCGAAGTTGACGGGTGCGCCGCCGGCGCGCTTGCCTCCCGGCAGCATATCCCACAGCAGTTCGCCGAGGCTCAGGACGATCGGGTTAGACATGGTTGGTTCCTTTCCTTGTTTGGTTGTTGTTGTTCTTCCGAAGGGAAAACTGGGAAAATTTTGGTTGTTGCGGCGATGGCCGCGCGGTTCCGTGGACTACGAGACGTCGAAGAACATCGACGGGCGTTCCAGGAATTGGGTGACCGCCACGGCCGCGGCGCCGGAGACCGCCGCATCCGCGGACAGTGTGGACAGCGTGATGGAGGTCGTGTCGTTGATTTCGGGGATGGATCGTTCATCCACCGTGCGACGCACCTCGTCGAGCAGCAGTGGGCCGGCTTCGGCCACGATGTCGCCGATGATGATGTTGCGGGGATTGAATCCGTTGAAGATGGTGAGGCATCCGTAGCCCACGTAGCGGCCGATCCGGCGCACCATATCGCGTGCGCGTTCGTCGCCTTCGCGGGCCTTGACGAACAGGGCTCGCGCGGCATCGGCGTGGGTCATGTCCGCGGCGCCTCGGACCACTTCGCCGTCGTCGATGAGCATGTCGTGGATGGCGGGGGTGGAGCAGTAGCGTTCGAGGCAGCCCACGTTGCCGCAGTCGCACGGGCGCCCATTGACGTCGATGGAGATGTGTCCGATTTCGGTGGCCGCGCCGAGGAATCCGTTGATGAGACGGCCGTTCTCGATGACGCCCAGTCCCACGCCTTCGCCGATGAGGTAGTAGGCGAGATTCTCCTCGGTGTGCACCGCCGGGTCGAACAGGTAGTGGGCCAGGGCGCCGGACCGGGCGTCCTGCTCGATGAACACGGGCACGCGGAAGGCGGAGGAGAACTCGTCGATGAAGTTGATCTTGCGCCATCCCTGCATGCCGGAGACCACGGCGGTGCGGCCCTCGTTGCGCAGATAGGGGCCGGGGACGGCCATGCCGACGGCGACGATGGACGGGTCGTCGGCCAGCAGCTCGGACACGCGCCGGTGGATGATGGCGACGGTGTCGTCGATGGTGTCGTCGTAGACGGTGGGCAGATTCTCAAGGCCGAGCGCATTGCCGCACAGGTCGAACACGCCGATCTGGACCAAGGAGCGCGCGAACTTGATGCCGATGATGTGGAAGCGGGTGGTGTCGAGCTCAAGGCCGATGGAACGGCGGTTCTTGGAACCCTCGATATCGCCGGTCTCCTCGATGACGCCGGCCTCGATGAGACGGGCGGTGATCTTGGTGATGGCGGCGGGGGTGAGGTCCAGCGCCTTGGCGATCTGGGCCCTGGAGCTGATGCCGTTGTGGTACAGGTGCTGAAGGATGCGGGAACGGTTCGATTCGGAGACGCTGGCTCGGGATGCGACTGGTGTGGCGTCGTTTGCCATGGTCATGTCACTGCCCTCCTTGCCGTGCGTCGTCGCGAGTGGTTCGCACTCATCATTGAATCTAAACTTGGTTAAGATATTAACGCGGTTAACGAATTAACGCAATCAAGGAATCGGGCCGGCGTGTCGCGCGCGGGGGTATGAGGGGGGCTGACGGCGTGCATGGGCCGTATTTCATCGTCGATATCCATTGACTCGCTGTACGGGGGTGTACCTTGCGTGTCGGCGGGTGTTGGTGTCGTGATGGTCCATCGACTCGCTGTATGGGGGTGTGTACCCCCTCGCGTGACTTGCTGCGCAGGGGAGTGTGGGCGCCGTCTCGAGGCCGGCCGCCGTGCGAAACCTCGGTCCGCTGTGCGCGGGGGCATGTGTGTTGGCACATGGGCCGAAAAGGCCGGACTGCGGGCATGCAAGGTGTGTCGGCGGAGTGCCGCGGGCCGGCGAAAGCTGCGTTTGGTCGTCGGCGCGTCGTTGGTGGCATCGGGCCATTGATACAGCGGTACACCACATGTTTCGCTTGTATTACCGTTTGATGTTAAGAATGTTGACAAATAAGTCAATTTCGCAGATTTAAGCGAAATGTCACCGTTTACACGGAAAATTTTGGCACAAGGACACGCGGTTAATGCAAAGTTAGTTGACATTAACGATTGCTCGCCGTAACCTAAACGTAGTTGCCGTGCAGAAAGGCAACGAACCAAGCTCGAAGAGGAGTAGGAACATGGTAGTCAATAAGCGACTGATGGCCGGTCTGGCCGCGGTGGCCGCTCTGTCTATGGGACTCGCCGGTTGCGGTTCCACGAACAATGACACGGCTGGTACGGACACATCCTCCGACAACGGCGGTGTGGTGAACATCACCTACATGCACCGTCTGCCGGATTCCGAGGGCATGACCCTGGTCAAGGACATCGTGGCCAAGTGGAACAAGGAGCACCCGAACATTCAGGTCACTGCGACCAAGTTCGACGGCAAGGCCTCCGAAATGATCAAGAAGCTTGAGACGGACGTCAAGTCCGGCGAGGCCCCGGATCTCGCCCAGGTCGGTTACGCCGAGCTGCCCGAGGTCTACACCAAGGGCATGCTGCAGGACGTCACCCAGTACGCCGACCAGTACAAGGACCACTACGCCGCCGGTCCGTACAGCCTGGCTCAGGTGGGTGGCAAGACCTACGGCCTGCCGCAGGACACCGGCCCGTTGGTCTACTTCTACAACAAGGCCGAGTTCGATAAGCTCGGCATCACCGAGGTCCCGCAGACGGAGGCCGACTTCATCGAAGCCGCCAAGAAGGCCGCCGCGGCTGGCAAGTACATCATGTCCTACCAGCCCGATGAGGCCGGCAACATGCTTTCCGGTCTGGCCGGCGCCTCCGGCGGTTGGTACCAGGTCAAGAACGACGCCTGGGTCGTCAACACCGAGACCGATGGCTCCAAGGCCGTGGCCGACTTCTACCAGCAGCTGCTCGACGCCAAGGCCGTGACCACCAACCCGCGTTGGGATCCGTCCTTCGACGCTTCCATCAAGAATGGCCAGCTGATCGGCACCGTGGCCGCCGCTTGGGAGGCCCCGCTGTTCATCACCTCCTCCGGTGGCACCGGCGCCGGTGAATGGCAGGTCGCCCAGCTTGGCGACTGGTTCGGCAACGCCGGCAAGTCCGGCCCCGACGGTGGCTCCGCCGTGGCCGTGCTGAAGAGCTCGAAGCATCCGAAGGAAGCCATGGAGTTCCTCGACTGGTTCAACACCCAGGTGCCTGACCTCGTCTCCCAGGGTCTGGTTCCGGCCGCCACCACCGAGGACGCCAAGACCCCGTCCGATTGGTCCGACTTCTTCAGCAAGCAGGACATCATGAAGGAGTTCAAGGACGCCAACGCCAACATGGGCGAGTTCACCTACATGCCTGGCTTCTCCGCCGTCGTGGCCAAGATGAACGAGACCGCAGCCAAGGCCTCCGATGGCTCCGGCAAGGTCGCGGACGTCTTCTCCGAGGCGCAGACCACATCCGTGGATACGCTCAAGAACCTCAACCTGTCCGTCGCCAACTAACGATTAGGACCCCGGTCCCTGGCCGGGGAAACGGCTGATCGTTTCCATTACCGAAAGGCCGGAGTGCAGTGCTCCGGCCTTTCTTTATGCAGGACGGCCCATCCGGATCGGGGCCGTCCATCCATCCGCTATTCTGTTCTGTTCTTCCGAAAGACAGGTCTGTTATGACTGCAACAACGCAATCGGCGAAGACGGGGGTCGCCAAGCGTGCCGCAAAGCCGAAGCGGTCGGATGCCGCCAAGCGTGAGAACCGCACCGGCTGGGCCTTCATGGCACCTTTCGGCATCCTGTTCGCCCTGGTCTTCATCCTGCCCATCATCTGGGCCATCTATTCCAGCTTCTTCCGCCAAGTGACTGTCGGCGGCGGCGCCTACGGCGGCGGCGAGCTGGTCAACAAGTTCGTCGGCCTCCAGAACTTCCAGTACGTGGTCACATCCGCCAACTTCTGGGCCGGTGTCGGCAGGGTCGTGCTTTACACCTTGGTTCAGGTGCCGGTCATGATCATCGGCGCGCTGGTTCTGGCCATGCTCATCGACTCCTACATCGTCAAGCACATCACCGCATTCCGACTGGGCTACTTCCTGCCGTACGCCATCCCCGGCGTGGTGGCATCCATCATCTGGGTCTTCCTGTACAACGGCCAGATTTCGCCGCTGGTCAAGATGCTCGCGGCGATCGGCATCAAGGTTGACTTCTTCGCCGACAATATCGTGCTGGGTTCCATGGCCAACATCACCACCTGGACGTTCACCGGCTACAACATGCTCATCTTCCTGGCCGCGTTGCAGGCCATCCCGCATGATTTGTACGAGGCCGCCCGCATCGACGGCGCCAACGGCTTCCAGATCGCCATAAGGATCAAGCTGCCGAACGTGCGCGCCGCCGCCCTGCTTGCCATGCTGCTGTCCATCGTCGGCACCATCCAGCTGTTCAACGAGCCTCAGGTCATGGCCATCTCCGACCCGAGCATCTCCAAGTCGTACACGCCTATGATGATGGCCCTCAACACCTCGCAGGGCACGTTGACGCCGGGTGGCGACGGACCCGCCTCCGCGGTGGCCATCGTCATGGCGCTGATCGCAGGCGTGCTCGCCGTGGTGTACACGTTGGTTGAAAGGAAGGTGAATGCGGAATGAGCGCCGTAGAAGCAACCGATAAGGAAGCACGCGCCGCAGCGCGCGCCCGCAAGAAGGCCGACAAGATCCGCGACAAGCACGCCAACGACCTGCCTCGTTCGATGCAGCCGTCCGCGCTGGTCAAGACAGTCACGATCGTCGTGCTCGTGCTGGCCCTGATCTACTTCCTGTTCCCGATCTACTGGGCCATCATCGCCTCGACCAAGACGCCGAGCCAGATGACCAGCGGCAACGGCCTGTGGTTCGCCGTGGGGCTGGCTGACCTGCCGGGCGCCATCGCCAAGAACTACTCGACGTTGCTGGGCTGGACCCGTGGCCAGTTCTGGCGCTGGGTGTTGAACTCGCTGATCTACTCGGGCGTCTCCGCCCTGATCGGCACCCTCGTGGCCGTCATGGCCGGTTACGCCACCGCGAAGTTCAACTTCCGCGGCAAGAACATCGCCATCGGCGTGATCATGGGCTGCATGCTCATGCCCGCCGCGCTGCTGACCATCCCGCAGTACTCCATCTTCCACGCCGTGCACCTGACCAACACGATGCTCGCGATCATCATCCCGTGCTGCGTCTCGCCGTTCGGCTTCTTCCTGGGCCGCGTCTACGCGCAGACCTCTGTGCCCAATGAGCTGCTTGAGGCGGCCCGTATCGACGGTGCGAGCGAGGCGAGGATCTTCTTCACCATCGTGCTGAGGATTCTGGCCCCCGCCATGGTCACGATCTTCCTGTTCCTGTTCGTGGCTACGTGGAACAACTTCCTGCTGCCGTTGATGATGGTGTCCTCCGACACGTTGAAGCCCGTCACGCTCGGCCTGTATGGCATGGTCTCGCTGGCCACGTTCACCGACCGTGGCGCCCTGATGATGGGTGCCCTGCTCGGCGTCCTGCCCGTGATCATCCTGTTCCTCGGCCTCCAGCGCTACTGGCAGGCCGGTCTGGCCGCCGGTGCGGTCAAAGGCTGAGCCGTAAACGGACAGTCCGGTGGACTGTCCGTAGGCTCAGCCTGAGCGAGCCGGTAGGCGAGTGAAGGTTGGATTGAGTCTCGCCGGTAGGCGAGTCCGTTCTTGCTGGGGCCGGAGGCGAGCCGTGACGCGAAGCCTTGCGGTTCCTGTCCTAGTGGTCTATCTCGCAGTTATCTCAGTGGTGTTGCCCCTCTGATGAGGGAGCTCGCAGCGAAGCTGACTGGGGGAGAGGCAGAAGCTGAACCCCTCAATCATGAGTGAGACAGACCACTGGCCTAAGCCGGCCGATAGCCGCGATTGCCGAGCGAAGCCCTCGCCCCAAAACGGTTCGCAATCGGGATTTATGGGCCCGATATGTCCGATATGTCATTGTGGCTCCCGGCAACAGGGAGCCACAAATTTCCGAAGCTGTACAAAGGAGAACACCTACATGACCACCACTGGACGTTTCACGCTTCCCAGCGAGGAGAACTTCGCCGAGAAGACCAAAGAGCTGGCCGCGCTGTGGGGCGCCGACGCCATTCGCAACTCGGATGGCACGCACCTTGATGAGGCGGTGCTCGCCCTCGGCAAGAAGATCTACAGCGCTTACTTCCCGACTCGTGCGCACAACGAGTGGATCACGCTGCACATGGACGAGACACCGCAGGTGTACCTTCTCACCCAGCGTGTGCTGGCGGAGTCCGACACGCTATCCATCGACCTGATGGCCACGTTCTACGAGGAGCAGCTGACGCCGAACTACGACGCCGATCCGGCTCGGTACTGGGAGGTCATCGACCGCACCACCGGCACGATCGTGGACCCGGCGAACTGGACGGTGGACGCCGCCTCGCACTCCGTCACGGTCACCGGCGCGACGCCGATGCACGAATACACGGTCTCGTTCCTTGCCTACATCATCTGGGACCCGGTGGAGATGTACAACCATCTGACCAACGACTGGGGCGACAAGGAACACGAGATCCCGTTCGACATCTACCATCCGGCCACCCGCAAGTTCGTGTTCGACACGTTCGAGCAGTGGCTCAAGGACAACCCCACCACCGATGTGGTGCGCTTCACGACGTTCTTCTACCAGTTCACGCTGCTGTTCGACCAGAAGCACCGCGAGAAGATCGTGGACTGGTTCGGCTGCTCGTGCACGGTCTCGCCGGCCGCTCTTGATGACTTCGAGGAGGAATACGGCTACCGTCTGCGTCCCGAGGACTTCGTGGACGGCGGGTGCTACAACTCCGCATGGCGCGTGCCGCGCAAGGCGCAGCGTGACTGGATCGACTTCCTTTCGGGCTTCGTGCGTCGCAACGTCAAGCAGCTTGCGGACATGTCCCACGCCGCCGGCAAGGAGGCGATGATGTTCCTCGGCGACCAGTGGATCGGCACCGAGCCCTACAAGGACGGCTTCGGCGATCTGGGTCTGGACGCGGTGGTCGGCTCGATCGGCGACGGCACCACCACCCGCATGATCGCGGACATCAAGGGCGTCAAATACACCGAGGGACGCTTCCTGCCGTACTTCTTCCCGGACACCTTCTACGAGGGCAACGATCCGAGCATCGAGGCGTGGGACAACTGGCGCAAGGCCCGCCGTGCCATCCTGCGCAGCCCGATCGCACGCATGGGCTACGGCGGATACCTGTCGCTGGCGGCCAAGTTCCCCAAGTTCGTGGACGCCGTGACGCATATCGCCGACGAGTTCCGCGACATTCACGAACGCACTGGGGGAGTGGCCGCCGAGGGCGAGCTCAACGTGGCGATCCTCAACTCCTGGGGCAGGATGCGCTCCTGGATGGCCTACACGGTGGCGCACGCCCTGCCCAACAAGCAGACCTACTCGTATTACGGCATTCTCGAGGCGCTGTCCGGCATGCGCGTGAACGTGCGGTTCATCAGCTTCGACGACGTGCTTGAACACGGCGTGGACCCGGATGTGGACGTGGTCATCACCGGAGGCCCGGTGGATACCGCTTACTCGGGCGGCGACGTGTGGGCCAAGGACCCGCGTCTGGCCGAGACGCTGCGCGCGTGGGTGCGCGGCGGCGGCGCCCTCGTGGGTGTCGGCGAGCCGAGCTCCCAGTGGTTCCAAGGCAGGTTCTTCCAGCTCGCCGACGTGCTCGGCGTGGACGCGGAGCGTTTCCAGACACTGTCGGTGGACAAGTACTTCCCGCCGGTCACGCCGGACCACTTCATCACCGAGGACGTGCCTGTGGACGCTGCGGCCCGTGAGGCCTGGGAGCAGGCCGGCTACCGCATCCCGCTATCCGGCTGCGGCGGCGGCCAGGGCAAGGCACCGCTCGGCGGCATCGACTTCGGCGAACCGATCGCGAACACGTTCCCGATCAACGAGGACGTCACGTTGCTGCGCGCCGACGGCGGTCAGGTGCAGCTCGCGGTCAACGAGTACGGCAAGGGTCGCGGCGTGTACGTGTCCGGTCTGCCGTATTCCGCGGCCAACGCGAGGCTCCTCGAACGCATCCTGTTCTACGCCTCCCACAACGAGGACCGTTACGCGGCCTTCAGCTCCAGCAACCCGGAGTGCGAGGTCGCCCACTTCCCCGAGCAGGGCCTGTACTGCGTGGTCAACAACACCGACCAGCCGCAGCATACGACCGTAGCGGTGGAGGGAGGCTCCACCGAGGACTTCGATCTGGAGCCCAGCGGCATCGCATGGCGTGAACTGTGATCATGTGTGATTCGTGCGCATTCCCTGATACGCACGAATCCTGAGGATCGCATTCGCGCATCACCTATATACGTCCGGCCCGCGGTCACTACTCCTCTCCGCGGGCCGGCCTCATATGCGGGCCGGTTCCTTTTCGGTTCCGGCTCGCAAAGGAGTGGATCAGGGATTCGTATCGTCCGTATCAATGGTGATCCGTGCCAACGAGGGCCGGATGGCGGGCGGAACGGGATGCTGACGGGAGAGTCAGAGGAAAGGCGAGGAGGCACTATGACAGGCATCGTGACTGAACCAGTGGGGGAGAACGGGCGGTATCGCGTCGGCGTGGACGTCGGCGGCACCAAAATCGAGGCGGTCCTCGTGGACGGCGGCACGGCGATCAGGGCATCGCACCGAGTGCCGGCCCGACGCGGTGGCGACAACGTCGTCGAGGATGTGGTCGGTCTGGTGCGCGCCATCGCGGGGGAGTCCGTCGACCGGCTGGCCGGTGTGGGCATCGGCACGCCAGGGCAGGTCGATTCGACGGCGGGTACGGTGTCCCATGTGGTCAACCTCGACATCGATACGCTTGCATTGGGACCCGAAGTAAGCGCGCGTTTGGGCGGTGTCCCCGTCCGTGTGGAGAACGACGTCAACGCGGCGGCGCTGGGCGCGGCCCAGCTGGTTCCGGGCGCCAAGGGACCGGGCGCCGTCGTGATGGTGAATTTCGGCACCGGGCTCGCGGCCGGCATCATCGTGGATGGTGTGCTGCAACACGGTTTCAGCGGCGCAGCCGGCGAGATCGGGCACATTCCGCTCGATCCCAACCGATTCGACTGCCCATGCGGCCAACGTGGATGTCTGGAGACCGTCTGCTCGGGGGCCTCCGTGCAACGTCTGTGGCCCGTGGATGGCCCTGCCATGCCCGACCTCATCGCGCAGGCGCACGCAGGCCGGGCCGATGCGGTGCGTGTGCTCGACATCGTGTCGCACGCGATGGGTGATGCGTTGCAGATTGTGGCGCAGACGGTCGATCCCCGCGTGATCATCATCGGCGGCGGCATGGCGAAGACCGGAGAACCGCTCATCGAGGTGATGAGCGAGGAGCTGTACCGTCGCGAAAGGGAATGCCCGTTCCTCAAGGGATTGCATGTGGCGGACCGTCTGCGTCTGGCACCCATGGGCCAGCCCATCGGCGCGCTCGGCGCCGCTCTGGTGGTCTGACGCTTTGACGATCTGACCTGTTATCGCTCTGGCGTGATGACGGCATCTGTCTGACGATGTCGTCATCACGCCAAAGCTTTGTTCACGGGCGCCGGGAGGGAATCACCGTAGACGGCGTATTTCCTATTGGTACATCATCCATTGATATAGCTGTGGATGACCGAGATCGCTCCGCCGCGCAACGTGAGGTTGCCGCCCACCTGACAGCGACGGATGACGGTGCGTACGTGGAACGTCGATCCGGTGACCGCATCGAACCGCTGCTGGGCGGCCTCGAGGAACGTGTTGTTGATGATGTCCGGCGGGCCGGCCACGCACACGTCCGCGATATCCAGCAACCCGACCGGCATCGCCATCGCGGAGGCGAACAGGGAACCTGCCCCGCGGATGACGTCCGCGCGACCGCGTGCGTCCTGATGGCGCATCCGCTCGCGCAACGCGTTGACGGAGATCATCGTCTCCAGACATCCGCGCTTGCCGCACGGGCATTCCGGACCGTCGAGGTCGATGGAGATGTGCCCGATCTCGCCGGCGGCGTGGTGGTCGCCGACAATGGGCGTGTCATGGATGAGCGTGGCCGTGCCGACGCCTTGGCCGAACGTGGTGAAGATGAAGTCGTGTCCCGCCTGACCGAAGAACCGTTCGGTCAGCATCGCCGCGATGGCGTCGTTGACGATGATCACGGGAACGTTGAATTGGCGTTCGATCAGGGCGCCGAGGTTCACATCATGCCAGCCGAGCATCGTGGACTCCGTCACCATACCGCCCTGCACCACGCCGGCCACGACGATGCCGATGCCGAGCACGTCGTTGACGTCCAAATCGGTGCGCAGCTGATCCACCAGCTGGACGATGGCGTCGGCTTCGACATGGTTGTCCGGTCCCAGTGCGATTTCCATGCACTCCTGCGGTACGCCGAGCAGATCGGTGACCGCGCCTTGGATGAGTTGGCTTTGGGACAGGTCGATGCTGATGATCTTGAGTCGCGAGGTGTCGATGCCGAGCAACGCGCCCCGCTTGCCTTTGCCGGTGGGATTGGCCGCGTAGCCGATTTCGCTCACCAACCCCTCGTCGAGCATGTCGGAGACCACGTCGGAGACGGCGACGCGGGAAAGACCGGTGAGACGTCCCAAATCGGCGCGTGAGCGATGTTGCGAGGGGAAGAGCAGCTTGAAAATCAGCGATCGGTTGGTCCGCCTGATATCCGAGGGGCTGGCCTTGGCCGCTCCGGCCGTGGTCGTCTTGTCAAAACTGGACATCATCCCCATCTCTTTTCGGCATCATTGAAGGCGGGCAGCCGCATCGTCCGTCGTCGTTGACCTGTTTTTATCAACGTTGTTTTCATTATAGACGATAAGCTGGAGATTGTAAGGGGAAATTGCTAGGAAAATAGCGGTTTTTCGATAATGTAATCAATGTTTACAATCGGCGTTGTCAATAATTGATCGAATGATACGGATTCGTATGCATCGATGTTGCTTCGTTGCGCGAGGCCAGACAAAGCCAGAGTGAGCCCGTATACCGGTGTCGTGTGACACGAGCCGGTATACGGGCTCACTTCTGTTGGACCGCCCCGATTCGATGATCAGTACTGCACGCCGTCGAACTGGAACAGGGCGTGGGCGTCGCCGCGCCGCTTGTTCTCCAGATACCGGCGGAACAGCGCCAGCCGTTCGACGGTGCTCGCCGCAAGCGGTTCGGGCAGCGCATTCGTGTCGAACCATCCGACGTTGAGGCTTTCCTCGTCGCCGACGAACGGTTCGCTGTTGCCGCCCGGCTTCAGCGCGCACAGGAACGAATGATCCATGTACATGGTGTTGTCGCCGTTGGCGTAGGTGATGACCTTGTCCGAGGAGGTGACGGCCACCAGATCGGTGACGATGGCGTCCACGCCCGTCTCCTCCTTGATCTCACGCACCACCGTGTCGGCGGGCTGCTCGCCCGGCTCGTTGATGCCGTAGACCATGGCCCATTCGCCGGTGTCCGAACGGCGGCCGAGCAGGATACGACCCTGCTCGTCGAGCACGCAGCCGGTCACGCCGTTGAGCCACAGGAGATCATGGCCGATTTTCTTGCGTAGTTCAAGTACGAATTCGGGCGTTGGCATAATCACTCCTTGTTCGGCCATGATCCTTCGCGATTGCCTGCGCAGTCGCTCACTTCGCCTACGTACAGTCCGCTGGACTGTACGCGTGACGGCTCAGCTTGGCCGATCTTTTCTCGTAATTTGAGTACGAATTCGGGCGTTGGCATGGTTACTCCTTGTTCGGCCGGTCACTTGGCGGCGCGGTCGGCCATCCAGGCCTCGACATCCGGAATCTGCTTCGGGATGCCGGCGGAGATCCATTCGGGGCCGTGCTCGGTCATGAGCACGTCGTCCTCGATACGGATGCCGATGCCGCGGTATTCCGGCGGCAGCAACAGGTCGTTCTCGGCGAAGTACAGTCCGGGCTCGATGGTGAAGACCATGCCGGGCGTGATCGTCGCGCCCTGATACGACTCGTACCGGGCCTGCGCGCAATCGTGCACGTCGAGACCGAGGTGATGCGCCACGCCGCAGGCGAGCCAACGACGGTGCTGTTGGCCTTCGGGGGAGAGCGACTCCTCCACGCCCACCGGCAGCAGACCCCACTCGTGCAGGCGCTCGGCGATCACGCGCATGCAGGCATGATGGATGTCGGAGTAGGTGGCACCCGGCTTTGCGGCCTCGAAGCCGGCCTGCTGGGAGTCCAGCACGGCCTGGTACAGGCGCTTCTGCAGGTCGGTGAACTTGCCGCCCACCGGGAAGGTACGGGTGATGTCCGCCGTGTACAGGCTGTCCACCTCCACGCCGGCGTCGATGAGCAGCATATCGCCCTTGCGCACCACGCCGGTGTTGCGCATCCAGTGCAGGATCGGGGCATGCGCGCCGGAGGCGATAATCGTGTCGTAGCCCAGTCCGTTGCCTTCCTCGCGGGCGTTGGAGTTGAACGCGCCCTCGAGCATGCGCTCGGAACGAGGCTTGTCCATCACTTCGGGAAGACGGGTGAGAATACGGTCGAAACCGTCCTTAGTGGCGGCCACCGCCTTGCGGATTTCGTTGATTTCGTAAGAATCCTTGACCATGCGTGCTTCCGAGGCGAACTCGTGCAGCTTGTCGTCGTTCGCGGAGTTCCTGTCCGGGTCGGCGGCGCCGTTCGCCTCGCGGATGGACTCGACCAGCGAGGTGATCTGCGGGTCGGTCTCACGCATCACGCGCACGCGAACGGCACCCGCCTCGGAGCCCACGTCCTTGGACAGGGCGTCCGCCAGCTGGGCGATGTCATGCGTCTCGATGCCGGTCATGGCGGTCATCTCCTTGAGACCGGCGCGCGGACCCACCCAGTATTCGCCGTAGTGCGGGTTCAGGAAGAAGTCGCTGGTGGAGTTGTCGGCGCGCGGGGCCACGAACAGCTCCGGCGTATGGGTCTGGCCGGCCTTGGCCTCGGGCGAATCCGGGTCCACCGGGTTGAGCACCAGCACGGCACCCGCCTCGTAGTCCATGCCCAGACCGGTGTAGTACGCGAAAGCGGAATCCGGGCGGAACATGTAATCGCAATCGTTGTTGCGCACCTTCGGCTGGCCGGCCGGAATCACCAGACGCTCGCCGGGGAAGGCCTTGCCGAGCGCCGCGAGACGTGCCGGCGTGAACTTGGAGGATTCCAGCGGTTCGATGGCCGGCTCGTTGTTCGCCCAACCGGTCTTCATGAACTCCTTGAACGCCTCCGAACGGGGACGCAGGGAACGGTTGTTCACACGGTCGCTCATCGCCTGGTCGCCGCCCGGTGCCTGCGAGCGCTCCTCGGCCTCGTACTCCTTGTCCTTCGCGGTGATGACTTCACCCATCAATGCTCCTTCATAGTGCTGATGCCGTCTGGCCGATGCTGTCTGGCTGATGCCGCCGAGCCGGAAACGGAACGGATTGTTACCGCTCTCATAGTAGTCCGTAAGTGGTTCGTCGGCCGCCGGGCGCGGGACGGGTTTGGGCGACGGCAATGGCGGTGATTAGGATAGGCGGCGTGGGGGGCAATACGAAACGGGCGTACATCGCCGAAACCATACAGATTGCGCAAGCCGCTCATATCGCCGAAATCGCAATCGGGGGCGCACCTGCCGTGGGCGGAACGGCTGCTTGGCCATCCCGGGCTGCTCACCATCGCGTACTTCCTGTCGCTGACCGTGATCATCGCCCTGCTGCTGCTCATCCCGGCTGCCTCGCGCGAACCGGGGTCCACCTCGCCGATAGTCGCGCTGTTCACCGCGTTGTCGGCCCTGTCCACCTGCGGCATACCGGTGGAGAACACGGCCACGCATTGGACGGTGTTCGGTCAGGCGATCATCCTCGTGGGCGTTCAGCTCGGCGGTCTGGGCGTGATGACGTTCGCGGCGCTCATCACGCTGTTCATGAACCGGCGCATGAACATCTCCCAACAGCTGCTGACCGCGCGGGAGGTGGGCGTCACCAAGCTCGGCGAGGTCAAGGGCGTGCTGGCAATGGTGTTCGCCACGACCTTCCTCATGGAGGCAATCACGTTCGTCGCCCTGTACCCCGGACTGTTGCGGCTCAACGGGCACCATTGGGGCATCGCCGCATGGGAGGCGCTGTTCTACGCGGTGTCCTCGTTCAACAACACCGGGTTCACGCCCGACGCCTCGGGATTCTACGTCAACAACTGGTCCGTGGGACTGCCGGTCATGGTCAGTGCGTTCCTCGGCACGCTGGGGTTCCCGGTGCTGCATGAGATGAGCCGGACGATCACCCGTCGCCTGTCGCCACGGCGGTGGAGCCTGCACACCAAGCTCACCCTGTCCGCCACGTTCGTCCTGGTGGCCGTCTCGCTGATCTGGTTCCTCGCGGATGAGTGGAACAATCCTGCGCTGTTCGCCAACGCGGACGCCTCGACGCGTCTTCGGGGAGCGTTGTCGTCGGCGGTGATGCCGCGTTCCTCGGGATTCGACCTGTCCTGGGTGCCGTGGGTGAGCGACGAGACGAAGCTGTACATGAGCGTGTCGATGTTCATCGGAGGGGGCAGCTCGTCGACCGCAGGCGGCATCCATGTGACCACATTCGCCGTGCTGGTGCTCACGATGCTCGCCACCTTCCAGGGCCGCGACGAGGTGACCGCCTTCCGCAAACGCATTCCGGGACGCATCGTGCGCTCCGCCATCAGCATGACGATGGCCTGCGCAATCGTGGTGTTCGTCGCCTCGATGGCGTTGATGCAGGTGACCGGCCGTTCGCTCACCGACGCCCTGTTCGAGACGTGTTCGGCGTTCAGCCTCGGCGGATACACGGTAGGCGTCGCCGATGAGGACAATCCGGCGACCATGATCATCCTCGGCGCCGTGATGTTCTTCGGACGCATCGGCCCGATGACCATCGTCTACGCCATCAACAAGCCGCGCGGCAGCGTCGTCATTCATTATCCGGACGAACCCGTCTCCGTGGGGTAGCGCTCTGCGGACGGTTTCCTTTGTGGTGGCCTGTGTGTGGTTGGTGGTTTCCGTGGGAGGTTGTTGTGAGGCGGTTGTCTTGGGGTGGCCTCTGCGGGATGCTTTTTGAAGTGGCCTCTGAGGGATGGGGAATGTGACCGGATGGGGCGCGGTGGAGGGAGTATGTCGTCGAATCGGGTGCGGCGACACGATTATGCCGTCCGATGGGACGCGGCCGACACGAGGATGCGTCGGGTGCTGCGGCAGGTTCCCGTTGGAAGGAAGCCCTGCACCTCCGCCGACCGCGAATGCCGTGGTTTCGCCCTGCGCGGCATCGGCGGGGCGGAACCGGGCGGCGCGGCACCCCGATGGCTAGACTAGTGGAAGTTTAAGTCGAAGCGTAGGGCCGCGGACGACACCGCCGGCCACGGAGGGAGATAAGCGCATGTCATTCGAGCATCCGAACAGGAACAACGAGACGATTCGCGATGTCGAACTGGATATCATGAGCCGTCCGCCGGAGCACAACACCACCAATCTCGATCTGGACCGCATGAACCTCATGCTCGACCTGCTGGGGCATCCCGAACAGTCGTTCCGTGTGATCCACATCACCGGCACCAACGGCAAGGGCTCCACCGCCCGCATGGCCGAGGCGATCTGCCGCGCCTACGGGTTGCGCACCGGCCTGTACACCTCGCCGCATCTCGAAAAGGTCAACGAGCGCATCTGCATCGACGGCCAGCAACTGTCGGACGACGATTTCATCGACATCTGGGACCAGACGAAGGACCTCGTGGCCCTCGTCGATGCCAAGATGGCCGAGCAGGGCAAGCCCAAGATGAGCTTCTTCGAGGTGCTCACCGCCATGGCCATCTGGAAGTTCGCGGACGCCCCGGTGGACGTGGCCATCGTGGAGGTCGGCATGGGCGGCCGGTGGGACGCCACCAACGTGCTGGACGCCGACGCCGCCATCATCGGTCCGGTGGATATGGATCACATGCAGTGGCTGGGCGACACGGTCGAGCAGATCGCCGGTGAGAAGGTCGGCATCATCAAGCCCGGCTGCACCGCCATCATCGGCCCGCAGCCGCACGAGGAGGCCGTGATGCCGATCATCGAGGAGGCCGCGGTCCGCAACCACGCCACGCTGGTGCGCGACGGCTACGAGATGAGCGTGACGGACCGCATGCCCGCCGTGGGCGGTCAGGTGGCGACGCTCAACACCCCGGGCGGCACGTACGAGGGCGTTCCGATCGCCAAGTTCGGCGAGCATCAGGCGCATAACGCGCTCGCCGCGCTCGCCGCCGCCGAAGTGGTCCTGCCGATCAACGGTCCACTCGATGGAGATTTGGTGGCCGAGGCGCTGAGCTCGGTCAGGATTCCCGGCCGCATCGAGCAGATCCGCACCTCGCCCACCATCATCCTGGACGGCGGCCACAACGTGAACGCCGCCGAGGCCTTGCGCAGGGCCATCGAGGAGAACTACGACTTCAAGCAGCTCGTCGGCGTGGTGGCCATGATGAAGGACAAGCAGGTCGAGGAGTATCTGGGCGTGCTCGAGCCGATCCTGAGCTCCGTGGTGGTCACCGAGAATTCGTGGCGCGACCGTGTGATGCCGGCCGATGACCTCGAGAAGATCGCCGTCGAGGTGTTCGGTCGCGAGCGCGTGGTCAAGGAACCGAATCTGCCGGACGCCATCCAGACTGCCGTCAACATGGTGGACGCGGAGGACGAGCTCGGCGTGGGCTACGGTCACGGTGTGCTCATCTGCGGCAGCTTCGTGACCGCAGGCGACGCGCGTGCCATGCTCGAGGAGCATGCCAGCCCCACGATGCGGCAGGCCATGGCCATCCACCAGCCCTCCGTCGAGCCGGATGACGACGGGGGTATCGGTGGAGAGCATGCCGACGACGAGCCGGACGGTGCCGATACGCTCGACGATCAGATCGGGCCCGATGATTTCGATGTATTCGACGTGCTTGGCTTGGGCCATCAGCATGATACGGACGCCGGGGCCGACGCGGATGCCGCTGGCGATTCGACCGATTCGACCGATGCTGCCGAGCTGTCCGGTGAGGCCGGCGCGGCCGGCGAAACGAACACGACCGGTGCCACCAACACGAATGGGGCACATGGCACGGACAATCGCGCCGAGTCGTCGGACGGCACCGCCGCGAACGAAGCGGCGTGATTCCATGTGCAACGGGAACGGAATCGTCGGCTTGCCCTTGTCGCCGGACACGCCCGGCGCGCGCGGCATGATCGCGGCCGGGCGTACATCCGGAATCGTGACCGTACGCCCGGTCGCCGGCACATGCTGTGGCATGCGCGCCGGTATGCTCACCGGCACGCGCGGCCCACTCGGATAGCGGAAACGGCCTGACGTCATGTATCTCAAGGAACTCACCCTCAGAGGCTTCAAATCCTTCGCCTCCGCCACCACGTTGCGCTTCGAGCCCGGCATCACCGCGGTCGTGGGACCCAACGGGTCGGGCAAGTCGAACATCGTCGATGCCCTGACCTGGGTGATGGGTGAGCAGGGTGCCAGAAACCTGCGCGGCACGTCGATGGAGGACGTGATCTTCGCCGGCACATCCTCCCGTCCGCCCCTTGGGCGTGCGCAGGTGAGCCTGACCATCGACAACAGCGACCACGCCTTGGATATCGATTACACCGAAGTCACCATCTCGCGCACGATCTTCCGTAACGGCGGGTCCGAATACGCCATCAACGGGTCGGCATGCCGTCTGCTTGACATCCAGGAGCTGCTTTCGGACACCGGACTCGGCCAGCAGATGCATGTGATCGTGGGGCAGGGGCGTCTTGACGCGATTCTCAGGGCCGACCCCTCGGGACACCGCGCCTTCATCGAGGAGGCCGCCGGCATCCTGAAGCATCGCAAGCGCAAGGAACGCGCGTTGCGCAAACTCGCGAACACGGAAGCGAACCTGAACAGGCTGGACGACCTCCTGCGCGAGATTCACCGCCAGCTCGGCCCGCTCGGCAGACAGGCGCGCATCTCCCGACGGGCCGATGCGATCCAGGTCTCCGTCCGTGACGCCCAGGCTCGCCTGTACGCCGACGATGCCCGGCAATCGATGGAACGCCGTACGACGGTTCGTCGGGAACTCGCCGAGGTTCGCACGCAACTGTCCGCCGCGCAGCGGGAACTGGCACAGGTCAAGGTGCGCATCGAGCAGGTGGAGGCGATGAGCTCGGCCTCAAGCCCGGCCATCGCCCAAGCCAACCAGCGGTGGCATGATTTCTCCCAGATCCGTGAGCGACTGCATTCGCTGTCCCAGCTTGCGCAGGAGCGCGAACGGTCGCTTGCCGGGCAAATGGTGACGAACTTCGGGGAGGACCCGGAACTGCTGGTCTCGCGCGCCGAAGAGCTGGAGGCACAGGCCGAACGTCAGGACAGGTCCGTCGCCGATGCGCGTCTCGCCTTCGACAAGGCCACCGAGGAACGCGCCGGTCATGAGAAGCAGCTCGCCGCCGTACGCCAGACGCTCACCGAACTGCGCCGGACCGCGCAGGAACGCGACCAGCGGATCGCCAGGCTCCGCGAGCTCATCGCACGCGAGGAATCGGCGGTCCAGCTGGCCGAAAGCCGCATCGCCGACCATGCCGCGCAGCGCGGGGGGTTGGAACGACAGCTCGCCGACGCCAGAGCACAGCTCGAAACGCTGCAATCGGAAACCGATTCACCCGACGACGACGGGGGAGCGGCGTTGGATGCCGCCCGCGTCCGCCTCGCCGAATGCCGCGACGCGCTCAACGGGCTCACCGAACGCCAGCGGGAGACACAGTCGCGCATCATCTCCCTCAAAGCCAAGGCCGACGCCCTCAACGACACGTTGGACAACCGCAATGCCACCGGTTCGTTGGAACGGGACGCCGGCGTCGCCGCGCTCGGCAGGCTGACCGATTTCATCCGCGTGGCCGACGGTTGGGAAGAGGCCGTGGCTCACGCGCTGGGTCAGTTCGCCGGCGCGATCGTGGTGCCCGAGGCGGGCAACATGCTGCACGCGCTGCAACGGGCCCGCGAGGATCGGCTCGGCAGGGCCGTGGTGCTGACGTCTCACCCGGTGCCCTATCCCGCGTCCCATACCGTGCCCCATGCTGTTGCGCAGGAGGCGCTTCGGCCTTCCGTTCGAGGGGATGGACGCCGGGGCGACGAGCACGATGCCGTCCGGAATGATTCACTATCTGATGATTGGAGTCAGTCGGCCCCGTCCTCACCCTCAACGACAGGAAATGCGACGGATGCGCCGGCCTTGGCCTCGGCGGCTTCGCTGATCGGACCGAACGAGGACGCGCCGGACCTGGCGCAAGCCGAAGCCATTGTCGCGGCGGTGCGTCTGCTGTTGGCCGATACGGTTGCGGAGGAAACCGCCGAGGAGGCGCAGGAAGCCGTCGCTTCCGGCATGGCTTCCCGCGCCGTGACCCGGGATGGGGAGATGTTCTGCAGGGGCGTGGCCGCCGTCGGCGGAGCCTCCGCCGCCCAGTCGGACCTGTCGCTGGCCGCCCGCCGGGATAAGGCTCTGGCACAGGTCAAGGGGCTTGCCTCGCAACTGACCGAGTTGGATGCGCAGGTGACCGATGCGATGTCCGCCTGTGATGAGGCCGCGCGTGTGGTGGACCGGGAATCGGCCAAACGCACGGAAGCCCGGCTGAAGGCCCAGCAGGCGGCGAAATCACTGGAAGCCGCCACGCAGCGGGTCTCCTCTATCGCACGCCAGATCGAGCAGCTGGACGGGCGCATTGCCTCCGTGAAGGAGGAAGGCGACGCGCATCGGCTCAAACTCGACGATCTGACCCGTTCCCTCGACGCGACGCACGGCGGCGAGAACGCCGATGCCGGCTTCGACGAACTGGACGGGCGCGAGCATACGTTGGAACGGGAATTGGGTGAGGCGCGCGACCGTGAGGTCACGGCGAAGATCGCATGGAACGAGGCGAACCGCAAGTCCGAATCGTTGCATCGTCAGGCCGGACTCCTGCGTGACAACGCCAAGGAGGCAGGCGAGAGACGGGCGCGCATCGAAGCGCTCAATGCGCGGCGTCGCGCCGAAATCGATCGATTGCGGCAGGTGCGCGACGATGCCCAGGCGGTGGCGGATATGGTGGGGCGTTCGCTGGCGGCGGTGGAGTCGGAACGCGACCGGTTGCAGGCCGAGGCATCCGGGCATGACGAGGAACTCAGGGCCTTGCGCGCCCGGCGTGACGCCATCGATCCGCAGGTCACCGATCTGACCGGCCGTGAGCATGCGCTGGATGTCAACCGCGAACGATTGGCCACGGAAGCCGGTCAGCTCACCCAGAAGGTGTCCGACGAGTTGGGACTGGGCCTTGATGAGCTGGTTCGCGATTATGGTCCGGATCAGCCGGTGCCCGTGCTGGACGAGAACGGCGAGCCCATGCCTCTGGATGAAGACGGGTCCGCCGCCGAAACCACTGCCGATGGCGCTCCCTCGGCCGGCGTATCAGCGCAGGCTCCCACGCCGCGTATACGGACTGTGCCCTATGACCGCACGGAGCAGAAGAAGCGACTGGAAAAGGCCAAACGTGATCTGGCGGCGCTCGGCAAGGTCAATCCGCTGGCCACCGAGGAGTTCGACGCGCTTGAGGAGCGCAACCGCTACCTCAACGACCAACGCAACGACGTGGCCCAGTCGCGCGATGATCTGATGACCCTCATCAAGGACCTCGATTCCACGATGGTTGAGGTGTTCCGGTCCGCCTTCGAGGACACGGCGGCGGCGTTCGAGCAGGTGTTCGCCACGCTGTTCCCCGGCGGCACAGGGCGGCTGCGTCTTGAGAACCCGGACGATCTGCTCACCACCGGCGTACTGGTGGAGGCCAGCCCCGCCGGCAAGCGGGTCAAGCAGCTGAGCCTGCTGTCCGGCGGCGAACGCTCGCTGACCGCCCTGGCGCTGCTGTTCGCGATCTTCACCGCACGCCCGAGCCCGTTCTATGTGATGGACGAGGTCGAGGCGGCACTGGACGACGTGAACCTCACCCGGCTCATCAATGCGCTCAATGAGCTGCGCGAGCACGCCCAGCTCATCATCATCACCCACCAGCAGCGCACGATGGCCATCGCCGACGCTCTCTATGGCGTGACGATGCGGGCCGACGGCGTCACCGCGGTGATCAGCCAGAAAATGAAGTAGGGACTGGGTTGGCTTGGCGCTTTGCGACGGATTGAGGCCAGTTGTTCGGCGCTTCCTTCGATCAGCTTCTCGGCTCCCCTCAGTCAGCTTCGCTGACAGCTCCCCTCAGAGAAGGGAACCACGGTTGGGGCTTACTTGCGGAGGGCTTTGCGGAGGGACTGGGCGGTGGTCAGCGCCCAGTAGAAGGCCTTCTTGATCGGTACGTCGCGTGCGGGCGGCACCGGGGTGACCTCTTCGGTGAACTTGGTCTTGAACTCGTTGAGACCCTTCAGGGACGGCGCGAAATCGGAGCCGATGCCCATGAGATCGTAGTCGGTGATGCCCTGGGCGCCGAGAATGCAGCACTCGGAATACAGCAGCTTGTCGGTCACATGCAGACGCATCACCTCGTTGCGCATGCCGGCGTAATAGCGCACGGCGCGCGTACCGTTCACCGTCACGATTGACCAGGCCACCACGCGGCCTTCGATGCGCGCGGCGAACACACGGCAATGCTCGGCGCCCAGCGCCTTGATCATATCGGAGTAATCGCTCATCGGCGCCGGACGGAAGCCGTCGCGCTCGCCGGTCTCGACCATCACATCGTAGTATTCGGAGAAGTCGTCGAGCGCCTGCGCGGTCTCGTCGGCCACCTCGGCCGGGCACTCGCGCAGCGACTTGCGCACGTCACGGCGTCCACGCCGCTTCATACGGCCCAGAATCGCCTCGTCGCCGCCGGTCACGTCGATGACCACGGTGAAGTCGTACGGCACGGTGGACAGCACCGGGTGCGTGCCGGCCTCGAACCATGTGTCGATGCGCAGGAACGCCACCTTGCCGTCGGCGCGGCGGACCATGGCGGCAATCGCCTCGATCACCTCGCGCTCCTCGGCCTCGGTGGGCTTGGCCGCCCAGGCGGGGCCATGCACCGAGCGCAGGTAGTGGTAGCCATGGGTCTCGTAATCGGTGAACGAAATCACGGCCACGACCGAGCCGTCGCGCCTGATGAGGAAGTCGCCCCACGGGGTGCGGCCGTCGATGTCCGCTTGGAAATCGGACCAGACCTTGGTCTGCTCGATCGGCAGGGTGATGCCCGCCTCCGCCGCCTCGGCCTCGAGCGTCAGTCCGTCAACTTTGTCCAACGTGATCATTGCAGTTCCTTTATGTTCGTGAAATCCAAGTGTTCGCAATCGCAGGGTGAGTGGTGTCCGGTGTGCCGGGTGCCGGCGGCGTTCCGGGCGCGGACGCCGCCGGGGATCATACGCGGCCACCGCTAGTCATCTCTCAGTTATTGCGGCCGCCAACCCGCAGCCGCCGGCCTTCAACCGTCGGCCCTCAGCCGAAGGGCATGCTGGTGGGGCGGTGCGTCAGCGCGAGGCCGGCTCGCCGATGCCGAGCAGCCGCCGGATGACGTGCCCGTCGCCCTCGTACGGGGCGTGCCGGCCGTCAACCTTGATCCACTGCTCCTCGCCCTTGCCGATGATGAGCAGCACCGTGAGCCGGTCCGCATGGGCGCGGGCGTCCGCGACGGCCTCCTCGATGGCCTTGGCGCGGTCGAGCTCGATGCTGGTGGAGACCTGCGGATTGGTCACGTACCCTTGCATCTCGTGGAGGATGTCGATCATCCGCTCCTTGACCGTGTCCTCCGAGGTCAGGATGATGCGGTCGGCGTACGGCTCGACCCCCCTGATGATGCCTTCGCGCCGGTCGATGGCCTTGTCGCCCACCGACCCGGTGACGACCACGATGCGCGGATCGCGGTCGCGGTACTTGTCCAGCACGAATTCCGACAGCGTCTTCGAACTCACGTAGTTGTGGGCGTAGTCCACGTACGCCACGATGTTACCGGCCTCGAAATGCTCCATGCGGCCGGAGATGCGCACCTGCGCCAACGCCTCGAACGCCGGTTCGCCGACCGTGCCGCCGACCGAGTCGATCAGCGCGATGGCCGCGGCGGCGTTGGCGGCGTTGAACTCGCCCTCCATCGTGAGCCCGCACGCGCCGAGCGTGGTGCCGCGCTTGCTGAAGACGTAACGGGACGGGGCCTCGGGGTCGGCGGTCGCCAGAAAGTCGGCCGTGGCGACCTCGGACACGGACTGGTCCGTCGCGAACGTGACGACCGGCACGCCGGCCAGCGCGGCGTCCTCGCGCAGCAGATCGGCGTGCGCGCAGTCGGCGCCGAGCACCAGCGACTTCGTATGGGCGATGAGCTGACGCTTGCAGTAGAGGTAGTCCTCGAACGTCGGATGCTCGATCGGGCTGATGTGATCGGGGGAGATGTTGAGGAAGGCGGCCGCGTCGAAGTCGAGCCCGTAGACGCGGTCCACCTTGTACGCCTGAGAGGAGACCTCCATGACCAGATACCGCATGCCGTTATCCACGGCCTCGCGCATCATGCGGAAGGCGTCCATCGATTCGGGCGTGGTCAGGTCGGACTCCACGTACGTGCGACCGTCCAGGCAGTTGTCGACCGAGGAGAACAGCGCGGCCCTGCCTCCCGAGATCGCGCCCAGCATCGCCTGCGTGAAGTAGGCGGTGGTGGTCTTGCCCTTGGTGCCGGTGATGCCGATGAGCGTCAGCTCGTCCTGTGGCCGGCCGTAGAATTCGGCGGACAGCAGGCTCATGGCCTTGCGCGAGTCGTTGACGATCAGACCGGGGGCGCGGGTCACCGAGGAGTAATCGGTTTCGGCCATGTAGGCCTGAAGGCCCTTGGCGTCGATGTCGTCCAGATACTCGGCCTTGAACCGGCCCTTGCAGCACAGCAACGTGCCCTCGGCGACCTTGCGGGTGTCGTATGTGATCGCCTCGAACGGGACGTCGGCGGCGTCGATGCGCGAGGCGTCATCGGTCCACATGTCCCCTTGGATGATCTCACGCAGCAGATGGTGTTCCCTGAGCAGCGCGGCGGCGGAAGCCAAAGTCAAAGCCATGAATCGTCTCTCCCTGTTGTTAGCCGATTAGCCATTCTACAGGCGGGGCGACTTATGGCGGGACTCACACGATATCGGCCACGATATGGGCACATGAGCTGGCTAGAATGGGCAGACGTGACGACAAGCGAAACGATCGAGCAATCCGGTGAACCCATGGCGGCCGCCCCCGCGGCGGGGGCAGGCGAGTCCCTGCCGGCCAGGCGCGCCCGGTTCGAGAAGCTCGCCATGCCCGCCGTCAACGCCCTGTACCGGCAGGCGATGAAGCTGACCAACAATCCGGAGGACGCGCAGGACCTCGTGCAGGACACGTTCGAGCGCGGCTTCAAGGCGTTCGACTCGTTCGAGGAGGGGTCCAACTTCGAGGCGTGGATGACCACCATCGAGCGCAACGCCTACTTCAACCAATACGCCAAGGCCAAGCGCCGCCCGCAACGCGCGAACGATTCGACCGGCGAATACGACGACTGGGACATCTACGATGCCGCCGAGCACACCTCCGACGGGCTTAAATCCGCCGAGGAGGAGTATCTTGACGCCTTCGCGCCCGAGGAGATCATGAACGCGCTCGCCAAGCTTTCGCCGGAACGCCGTCAGGTGTTCATCGACGCGGCGATCGACGGCAAGTCCTACCAGCAGGTGGCGGACGAGCAGGGCGTCAAGATCGGCACGGTGATGAGCCGGCTCAACCGCGCCCGCACGCAGCTCAAACGCGAGCTGGCGTCGTACGCACGCGAACGTGGGTATCTGCCGCAGGACGGGGACCGGGCGCGGCAGGGGGAGACCGCGACGCAGCCCGCGCGAAAAGCCTCGGATGTGCCGGGTTCACCATCCGCGAAGTCGGGCGAAAACGGTTCGCGCGGCGAGCGATTCGGCCATAATGGGAATGGTGGGATGGCCGCTGTCGACGACGATGTGCGGTCCGGACAGTCCGGAACGAGCGAATCACAGTCCGCCGCCCCACGACGTGTCGTAGACAATGCCGCGGAACGCACCCATCGCAGGCGAGACCATGCGGGAAAGGAGAACCGATGAACGGTCAGTCCATGGAACATACCCGTCATATCTCCATCACCCGCACCTCGGACGACGGTTCGATTACCAGAACCGAAGTGCATATCACGGAGGTCAGCCATGCGACGGTCGAAGCGGACGGCGGCATGGCGGTGTTTGCGGCCGTGGGCCAAGTGGGTGCCGGTGCTGGCGCTGGTCGCCGTGTTGGTGCCGCGAATGACGGTGCCGAGGAATCCGATATGGGCGGCATGTCCGGCGGAGACGATGCCGGGGATACCGTCGATGCCGCCGATACCGGCAAGTGTTTCGACCCGACCAGCTGTTGCAGTGCACGGGAGCAGGCGATGATCGCCGCATTGCGCGCCTATCTGCGCCCCGAGGTCGCCCCGGAGTGCCTGATGGCCAAGCTCAAGGCCACGCTCGACCACTGCTGCGGCGAGGACGGGAAGAGGTAGACGTTAGGCGGCGCCGCGCTGCGTGGACGTTGGGCCATCGCCATGCGGTGCCTGCCGGTATGGGATGGCCCATGATGTAGGGATTTGCCCACGGTGTAGGGAATTTCACACGATGTAGGGAATCCCCCATGATGTAGGGACGCAAAACGGCGGAATTCCGCCAATCGTACAAATCCGCTCCCTACATGGTGGGGGATTCCCTACATGGTGGGTACTTCCCTACACCGTGGGGCCCGAGGAAAGTGGCCCGGAGATATGAGAAAAGCCCACCCGAATTGAACGGGTGGGCTTTTGACATTCCGAAATACGCCAGGATCAGGTGTTCGGGCGCTTGCCGTGGTTGGCAGCCTTCTTGCGACGATCCCTGCGCTTACGTCCGCGCATGCCCATGATGGACTCCTTTGCTAAATAAAAAATTGAGCATTCGGCATTATGACACAATCCCCGGACCCAGTGCAACACGAGTGTCATTTCCATCTGCAAGAGAGAATGACACCCGTGTGAGGTTGCCGGCATCATGCGGGCTTTCCGCAACGTGGTGGGAAAGGCTCACATGATGCCGGCAACAGAGCATCTGATCCGGGCCGGGGATGAATCTCAGTGCTGCTCGGCCTTGATGAACAGCTTGGTGGTGCTGGAAGCGCCGGGCTTGAGCACGATGAGGTCCTTGCCGGTGTTGAAGGCGTTGGCGTACGCGGTCTGCGGCTCGACGGCGGTGCCTGCCGGGTGCATGAACGCCGGGAAGCCGGTGCCCGTGCACACCTGGAACGAGGTGACGGTCTCGTCGCCGCCGACCTTGATCACCAGACCGTCGGGGCGGGTGAAGGTGGCGGTCACGGAACCGTCGGCATCGCGCTTCAGATCGGTCCAGGCGTCGTCGAACGGCTGCTCGGTGAGCAGCGGGTTGTCGTTGAGATCGTACTTCGTGCCGGCCACCGGTTCGGTGCCGGTCGGGATGAGGTTCTCGTCGACGGTCACATGGGTTTCGGCGGGCACGGTCAGATGGCACTGGGCGTTGTGGCCGTCAATCTCGTCGCCGTAGCCGTTGAAGCCGTTGTCGAGCCACGGGTGGATGGCCAGCGCCCACGGGGCGTCCACGTCGCCGTCGTTCTGGGCGGTCACGGTGATGTGCAGGCCATCCGCGTCCAGCTCGTGCGTGGCGGTCACGGTCACGTCGAACGGGTAGCCGAGCAGGAACGGCGCACGCCAGGACTGGGTCACGGAGGTCTCGGTCAGGGACTCGAGCTTCCAGAACGAGCGGTAGCCGTATCCGTGGATGGCGGTGTTGCGGTCGTGCTCGTCAATCGGCAGCGTGTAGGTCTTGCCTTCGAATTCGTAGGTGCCGCCGGCGATGCGGTTCGGGAACGGCACCAGCAGCTGGCCGTGGCAGCAGGTGACCGGGTCGTCCGGTCCGAGCGGCACGATCACGTTCTTGCCCTGATAGGTGACCTTGCGCATGGTGGCGCCCAGCTCGGTGATCACGGCGGCGTAATCGCCATAGGAAATGCTGTACTGCTGGCCGGTGCGCGGCGTCTTGTTCGTCATAGAATCACTCCCGTAGTGAGATGTGTAATGGGTCGGCAACCGATTGTTACCGCTAACGCACCAGTCTAGCGTGACTTGGGTGCATTTGCGCCGGGTTGCATGGCCGTTTCCCGAATCGGTCTCACGCCGCGTCTTCCGTCCGCGGATTCGTCCGTATGCCATGGATTCACTCCATGGATTCCTGCCATAAGATTCATGCCATAGACTGGAGGCCGGCACGAACGATAAGGAGACCTGATGACCAAATGTGTGGTGCTGGCGGACCCGCGCGGGTTCTGCGCGGGCGTGGACCGGGCGATCCTCACGGTCCGGACGATTCTCAGGGCCGCGGAATCGGCCGGGAAGCTGCATCGCGGCGACGGACTGCCGCCCGTCTACGTGCGCCGTCAGATCGTGCACAACCGGCATGTGGTCGAGGACCTGGCCGCCCAGGGCGCCGTATTCGTGCAGGAGTTGGGGGAGATTCCGGACGAGGCGGCCGCGGCCGGTATTCCGGTGGTGTTTTCCGCCCACGGCGTATCGCCCGAGGTCAAGCGGGAGGCCGACCGCCGGGGCATGTACGTGGTGGATGCCACCTGCCCGCTGGTGGGCAAGGTGCATCGTGAGGTGCTGCGGTTCGTGCGCGAGGGATACGAGATCGTCTACATCGGCCATCGCGGTCACGACGAGGCGGTCGGCGTGGTGGGGGAGAGCCCCGAACATGTGCATCTCATCGAACACGAATCGGATGTGGATTCGCTGGACTTCACCCCGGACACGAAACTGGTGCTGCTTTCCCAGACCACGTTGAGCGTGGACGAGACGGCCGGTACGATCGCCGCGCTCAAGGCCCGGTTCCCCTGGATTGAGGAGCCGCCGAGCTCGGACATCTGCTATGCCACGTCGAACCGTCAGGCCGCGGTCAAGCTGGTGGCGCAGCGGTCGGACTGCGTCGTCATCGTCGGCTCGGCGAACTCGTCGAACTCCGTGCGGCTGATGGAGGTGGCCCAGGAGGGATTGGGCGGTCGTGGCCGCGCCTACCGGGTCGATGACGCCGGTGAGCTGGATCGCGCATGGTTCGAGGGTGTCGAGGCGGTGGGCGTCTCGTCCGGCGCCTCGGTTCCCGACGAATTGGTGTCGGGCGTCATCGAGACGCTGCATGGATGGGGATTCACCGGCGTGGAATCGGTCGAGACCATCAAGGAGACGATGCATTTCGTGCTGCCGCCGCAGGTGCGTGCACTCGCCAAGGCCGAGCGAGGGGACTAATGAAGGCTAATAAGGCTGATCGATAGGCCGGATGCCATATAGGTCGGATGGTTGGCCGGATAATCGCGTTCGTTTCGGTCGTCGCCGCATTTCGGGGTGCCTCCCGCGCTACGATAGTTGATGAGAAGACGGGCGATCATCGGGAGGGATGAGGCGTATGCGATTCTGCACCAATTGCGGGGCGAGGCTTGGCGACGGCGATCGGTTCTGTGTGCAATGCGGGCAGGAGCGTGACGACTGGCCCGTACAGGGTGCCGATCAGGCCGTGCAGCCGGTTCCGGCAACGCAGGCGGCGCAATTCGGACCGTCCGCGCAGGTTGCCGCACCGTCCGTCGCACAGGCAGGAGAGTCCGCACGGTCCGGCTCCGGTGATTTGGCTTCACAGCCCACGATGATTGATGCCTCGGCCATGCAGACGATTGCCCCGCCGGTGGTCCCGCAGACAGCGGTTCCCCAGCCGGCCGTCGCGGCCCTGCCCTCGGCGGTGCAGTCCGGATACGGCGCATCCTCCGCACTTCCGGCACCCCAGCCGATTTCCGGTGCTGCGGGTTCCGGCAATCCGGCTTCCGGGGCCTCAGCTCCGGGCACGAAGGACGGCAAAGGCAACAAGGGACTCATCATCGCAATCATCGTCGCCGCAGTTGTTGCCGTGGCGCTCATCGGCGCATTGCTGTGGGTGCTGGTGATTCATCCGCGTACGGCTACCGGCGTCGGCGGCGAGGTGCAATCCTCCGCGCAGACGCAGGCCGGCGCGGACGGCCAGCAGGGTGACACGGAGGAATCCAAGGTCTGCGACAAGGTGCCTGATTTCGCCATCACATCGCATACCATGCATGACACTGATCTGGTGGTCAAACTCACGGTCACGGCATCTTGCGGGACCGACAGCGCGCTCAAGCTCGACAACGACGCCGTGCGTATCACCGTGAAGGACGGCGATGACACCTACGCCGATGCGGTCTACGATTTCTCGAGCGATCCGGTGAGCGCGAAGGCGGGGGAGGATGGCGAGGCCACAATCACCTTCGTCAAGTCCCAATACTGGTTCATACCGGATCAGGCCAGCTGGTCCGATCTGACCGTGACCGGCGAGCTCGACGCCGAAGCACAGGGCGGCAAGGCCAGCGCCGGGAACGCTGATGATGTCACCGGTGCGGACGCCATGGACCAGAACGACCGCGAACAGGTCGCCAAGGCCGCCATCGACCGGCAGATCGCGCACGACAAGTCGGCGGTGAGCGATCTGGGCAGCTCCTACACCACGCAGCTGTCCAGTAAGCAGCTCAACATGCAGGCGGACGGCAAGACCTGGACCTATCAGGACATCTGGCAGCAGTTCGCCGATCTCAAGGCCAAGTGGTCCAACGCGTTGTTCCTGTGGTCTGGCGACTGGTCCAAGTACCAGAGCAGCGGCACCGCCGACTACTACGTGATTCTCTCCGGCGAACGCTTTGGCAGCGTGGACGACGGCTGGAACTGGTGCAGCGCCAACAACTTCGGCAAGAACGACTGCATGCCCATCAGCGTGCAGTGACTTTGCGGATGTGCGAGCCGCATCCATAGAGATCGATAACAGTGGTGGTCTGTTTCGTAATTGGTTGAGTGGTGCTGGACCTTCTCTGACGAGGGGTTGTCAGCGGAAGTTGACTGGGGGAGAGACAGGAGCGGAGACCCCAATTATTTATGAGACGGACCACTAAGCGCCGGACCGGTCGACATGGGGCCGCTACCGACCAAAACCGACCCCTTAGTTCTACATTCTCCTTGGCAGGAACCTCTCGCACCTCACCACGTACCGATCGGGGCGGCGACGGCGTTCAACACCTTGAGCAGATCCTGCGGGTGCACGCCGACGGACAGGCCGCGCTTGCCGCCGGAGACCAGGATCTCGTCGAACTGCAGCGCGCTCTCGTCCAGCACGGTCTTATGCCTGGTCTTCTGGCCGAGCGGCGAGATGCCGCCCACCACGTACCCGGATTCGCGCATGGCCACCTTCGGATCGGCCATCGCGGCCTTTTTGGCGCCTACCGCGGCCGCCAAGGCCTTGAGGTCCATGTGTCCGCTCACCGGGACCACGCCCACCACGCGCTCCGAGCCGGTGTCCGCCATCAGCGTCTTGAACACCTGATGCTCGTCGAAGCCGAGCTTGGTGGCGGCCTCCACGCCGTAGCCGTCATCCATGTGATCGTTCGAGTGCTCGTACTCGTAGACGTGGAATTCCACGCCGGCCTTCTCCAACTGCACGGTCGCCGGAGTGGAACCCGCGCCCTTGTCATGCTTGCTTTTCTTTGCCATGGTCTCTGTTCTACTACGAAACGGTCATAACGGGCGAATAACGGCACGGTTGGTGGATGCCGCGCGCGGCGCATCCGTACGTGCAGAACGAGCTGACGCGTGAAGCGAGTAAATTCGTCAACGAAATTCTGATGCGGCGTACTACCTGGTCCGTGAAGCGGGCCTAAGGGATAGTCGTTTTGTCAACACGAATACCGGGGCAGGCCGCCGGAAACGTCCACATACGAGGAAACCCCCGCACGAGGCGGGGGTTTCATGCATTTCAGGGTTCGTCAGGAACCTTCAGCACTGCCGTTCGGCGAGGCTCACTCGGAGATCTCGGCGAAGTACAGCAGGGTACGGATCATGTTGGAGGTGAAGCCGTACTCGTTGTCGTAGAAGGAGACGGTGCGAGCCAGGGTCAGGCCGTCGATGTTGTTCACGTCGGTCTGGGTCGGGTCGAACACGCCACCGTGGGTGTCGCCGAGGATGTCGGAGGACACGATGCCCTCATCGTTGTAGCCGTAGTAGTCGGTGTTGGAGAAGGCTTCCTTGAAGGCGGCGTTGATCTCGTCAGCGGTGACTTCCTTCTCGAGGACGGTGGTCAGCTCGGTGACGGAGCCATCCGGAACCTGAACGCGCTGGGCGTGGCCCTGCAGCTTGCCGTTCACGGACGGAACGACCTTGCCGATGGCCTTGGCGGCGCCGGTGGAGTGGGCGATGGTGTTGATGCCAGCGGCGCGCAGGTTGCGGCCGGACTTGGTGCCACGCGGGCCATCCAGCAGCATCTGGGTGCCGGTGTAGGCGTGGATGGTGGTCATGAAGCCGGCGCGGATGCCGAACTTTTCGTCCAGCAGCTTGACCATGGCAGCCATGGAGTTGGTGGTGCAGGAGCCGGCGGACACGATGTTGTCGGAGGCCTTGAGAATGTCGTGGTTCACACCGAACACGACGGTCGGGGTGGTGTCGTCCTTGGCCGGGGCGGAGATGAGGACCTTCTTGGCGCCGGCGTTCAGGTGGGCCTGGGACTTCTCGGCGGAGGTGTAGAAGCCGGTGCACTCGAGCACGAACTCGACACCGTCGTTCTTGACCCACGGGATGTTGTTGGCGTCCTTCTCGGCGTAGACCTTGTATTCCTTGCCGTCAACCACGATGGAGTCCTCGGTGGCCTTGACGTCGACCGGGGTGCCGTCGTCGTGGCGGAAGGTGCCGTGGGTGGAGTCGTACTTCAGCAGGTAAGCCAGGGTGGCCGGGGTGGTCAGATCGTTGATGGCGGCAACCTCGATGTCACCAGCCTGGCCGCCGCGAGCCTGCAGCTCGAAGATGCGACGGAAGGCGAGACGACCAATGCGACCGAAGCCGTTGATACCAATCTTAACTGTCATGTAATTCTCCCTTGTAGGGTGGCCATGGTGCATTCGCACACACCGGGCCATTGTTTACCAACGCTTGTTACTTTAATGCCTTGTCTGTACACAAGGCAACGTTTTCACCTGCGTTTTGGGTAAAAATGTCCGATTTTCTGTGAGCGTTCACAATCCGTTACTCCGAAGGCCGAATGATGGTCGCCTTCGCAGCGGTCTCACCTCACCAGCAGTGCTGACACCTCGGTGTCCAGTTCGCCGATGCCCTCGGCCTCCTCGCGCGTGAAGGAGCGGAACCGACTCATCTGCGGCGCCGGGACCTCGGAGGGGAAGGTGACGACCAGCGTGCCGTCTCCCACCGACACCGAGGACGCCACGCCGTCGCGGAACTCGTTGCTGAGGCCCAGCGCCATCGCGTTGGTGAGCGTGCCGTGCAGGAGCTCGTACTTGAGTCCCGGTTCGTTCACGTCGCGGGAGACGTCGGAATGGGAGAAGACCGAAATCATATGGCCGGCCTCCGGCACCGGGTGCGCCGCGAACGACAGCTCGCCGTCGCAGATCGCGGTGATGACCGTGCCGTCGCCGTGCAGGTAGCCGATGGCGCCGTGCCGTGCCAGCAGGGCCATGAGCTGGATGTTCGCCAGCGTATGGTCCATGCGTCCGCCGAGCCCGCCCCAGATGTGGAATTCGCGGTATCCCGCCGCCCAGCCGATCTTCAGGGCGGAGAGCATGTCCGGGTCGTCCTTGAGCGGCGGCAGCGTCACCGTGCGCGTGCCGGCGTCGGGCCGTCCGCCTTCGAGCGAGTCGAAATCGCCCACCACCACGTCGGGCGTGAGGCCCAACGCACGGACATGGTCCAAGCCGCCGTCCGCTGCCACCACATACGCGCCGGCCGATACCGCCAACGCTCGGGCCACGTCGCCGTAGTATTCGCCGGCGCCGAACACGGCGCAGACCTTCCCATTGCCACTTGCTGCTGTTTCGTTCGATGTTTCGCTCATACGGCCACTGTAGCCGTCGGTGGTGCGAATCGAATACCTCCCGGTGGCCTGTTTCGTGCCTTCATGGGCCGCTACGGCGTTTTCTCGTTGTCGGAAGTCGGGAAAATAACCGGCTAGGCCGGTTGAGGGATTTCTCATGCAAGCCGTCGAGACAAGAGCGTGGCGGGAGGAATGCTGATAGGCTTTCCCCTCAGAACAGTTGTCGTGAGGCAGGGGGGGAGCGGAGTATGGCGCACATCACCGAGGCAAGCGAGAGGCCGATTCTCAAGTCGAAGGTCTTCCTGTATGTCACCGAGTTCTTCTCCGGCATGTCCGTGATGGCCGCCGAACTGGGCGCCTCGCGCCTGCTCGCGCCATATTTCTCCAGCTCGCAGATCGTCTGGACCATCATCATCGGCACCATCATGATCGCGCTCGCCCTAGGCGCGGTGTTCGGCGGCCGTTGGGCGGATCGCGACCCGAACCCGGACAAGCTCTACATGCGCATCATGGTGGCGGCCGTGTGGATCGCGCTGATCCCACTGGTGGGCAAGTACCTGATCCTGCTGATCTCCGGCCTACTCATCGTCACGGTCTCCACGAACTTCCTCATCATCGCCGCGTTCATCTCCTGCGCCATCATCTTCGTGCCGCCGCTGTTCCTGCTGGGCACGGTGACCGCCGGGCTCAACAAGTTCGCCACGACCTCGCTCGAGGACAACGCCTCCGTGGTGGGCAGACTGTCCGCGTGCAACACCATCGGCTCGATCCTGGGCACCTTCCTGCCGACCTTCGTGACGATTCCCGCCGTGGGCACGTTCGTGAGCTTCCTCATCTTCTCCGGCGTGCTGCTGGTCATCCCGATCGTGTACTTCATCTCCATCCGGGCCCGCCGCGTGGCGTGCGCGGTGTCGGCCGTGATTTTCGTGGCCACGAGCTGCGTCTCGCCGCTGACCGGCTTCGCGTTCTGGGAGACCAACCTCGCTTATGAGGGAGAGTCCATCTACAACTACCTGCAGGTCAAGAACCTTTCCGACCGCACCATCCTGTCCACCAACGTGCTGTTCGGCGTGCAATCCGTCACGATGAAGGACAAGGGGCTGACCGGCATGTACTACGACACCGCGCTCGCCGCGCCGGCGCTCGCGGACAAAGCCGATTCCGCGCTGATCCTCGGCATGGGCACAGGCACCTACGCACGGCAGCTGAGGCAGTACTACCCCGATATGAAGGTCACCGGGGTGGAGATTGACCAGAAGATCACCGACCTGGCGGTCCGCTATTTCGACGAGCCGGGCGATGTGCCCGTCTCCACCTATGACGGTCGCGCATGGCTCGCCGCCTCGCGCGAGAAGTACGACGTGATCATGGTCGATGCATATCAGGACATCACTATCCCCTTCCAGATGAGTTCGGACGAGTTCTTCTCGATGGTGCGCGAGCACCTCAATCCGGGCGGTGTGATGGTGGTCAACATGAACATGGTCTCGGACGGCGCGGGTTCAATCAATGAGTCGTTGCAGACCACGATCGCCAACACGTTCAATGGCGACTGCAGGGTCGGCACCACGTATACGGCTGACGTGCCGAACACCACGAACCGCGAGCTGTTCGCCAAGGCGCCCACCGCCAACGAGCTTGCGCAGTATGGGGATTGCAGCGATGCGTCGCGCGGGACGGGAGCGATCGGCGGCTCCTCCAAGCCGATCCGCAGCACCATGCACGAGGACATGAGCGCCGATTCGCTGCGGGCAGCCACATGGAACCGCACGAACGATGGCGCGCTCGCCGCCTACATGTCCGAAGTGGCGGGCCGGATGACGCCGGTGGCCGATCCGGTGGCCGGCAGTACCGATGGCTCGCTGATTCTCACGGACGACAAGGCGCCCGTCGAGGTGCTGGGCATGCGCGCCATCGACCAGATCATCGCCGAGGAGGCCGGTCCGTACCGCGAGATTCTGCGCACAGAAGGCTTGGGCGGTCTGCTGCGCGCGGTGCAGTGAGCCGTCGAGACGGACTGCGATTTCATGCGCCTGTCGGGCTATCGCGGGCTACGGCGAGTTACTATCGTGCATTGAGGATGGATGGGATGCGGATTGCGACACGCGGCATACAACAGTCCGGCCTTATGGTAGACTTCTCATTTGGCTTGAGAAATCAAGAAAGCGGGGCAACCCCACCTGGAAGCCTTTCACGGCTTCGGGTTCAAGGCAACAGCCTACCGATTGCTAGTGATGTCTTGCGATATCGCAGTCGGATGTGATTCATGATGAATCGCGAATGACATGAAGCGGACGCCGATGGCGTTGGCTTGCGTTTGCCGTGAACCTGATGCATGGAAGACTCCCACTGGAAGCCTCGTGAGGAACAGTAGAGGATTGGAGTCATCATCAGCGACGAACCACGCATTAACGACGAGATTCGCGTCCCGCAGGTACGCCTGATCGGCCCTAAGGGTGAGCAGGTTGGCGTCATCGCGACCACCGTCGCGCTGAACCTGGCCAAGGAGGCAAACCTCGATCTCGTCGAGGTGGCCCCGAACGCGAAGCCTCCGGTCGCCAAGCTCATCGATTACGGCAAGTTCAAGTACAACGAGAAGATCAAGGCTCGCGAAGCCCGCCGCAACCAGAGCACCGCGGAAATCAAGGAGATTCGTTTCCGCCTCAAGATCGACGACCACGATTTCGACGTGAAGAAGGGTCATGTGACCCGATTCCTCAGCGGCGGAGACAAGGTCAAGGTCACTATCATGCTGCGAGGCCGCGAGATCTCCCGCCCGATCGGCGGTGTGGAACTGCTGCAGCGTCTGGCCGACGATGTGGCGGAATTCGGCACCATCGAGTCCAAGCCGAAGCAGGAGGGTCGCAACATCATCATGACCCTCGCGCCGAAGGGCAAGAAGGTGCACACCCAGTCCGAGCAGCGCCGTCGCGGTGCGGAATCCCGCGCCGAACGTCAGGCCCGCCAGGCCGCGCGCCTGGCCGCCAAGCAGGAGGCGCAGGCCCAAGCCCAGGCCGCGGCCAAGGCCTCGGTTTCCCCGAACACTTCCGATTTGAAGAAGCAAACCAGCAAGGAGGGCAGCAATGCCGAAGATGAAAACTAATTCCGCCGCTTCCAAGCGCGCCAAGATCACCGGCACCGGCAAGGTGAAGCACGTCGGTTCCGCCATGCGCCACAACCTTGAGCACAAGTCCGCTCGCCAGCGTCGCGCCCTGTCCGCCGACGACGTCCTGCGCGGTGGCCAGACCAAGAAGATCAAGACGCTGCTGGCCAAGTGAGCTTAGGGCCCACACGGAAACAACAAGACTTTAGAAAGCTGAGGAAATAGATTATGGCACGTGTCAAGCGCGCAGTGAACGCCCACAAGAAGCGTCGCGTCGTTCTCGAGAGGGCTTCCGGTTACCGCGGCCAGCGCTCCCGTCTGTACCGCAAGGCCAAGGAGCAGCTGCTTCACTCCTTTAACTACAACTTCCGCGACCGCAAGGCTCGCAAGGGCGACTTCCGCAAGCTGTGGATCCAGCGTATCAACGCCGCCGTCCGCGCTGAGGGCATCACCTACAACCGCTTCATCCAGGGCCTGAAGCTGGCCGGCATCGAGCTGGACCGCCGCGCTCTCGCCGAGCTGGCCGTCTCCGATCCGGACACCTTCAAGACCATCGTGGACGCCGCCAAGGCCGCCCTGCCTGAGGACGTCAACGCTCCTGCCGAGGCGTGAAACGAACAGTCCAGTGGACTGCATCTTTGACAGAAACCCCGTCATTTGGCGGGGTTTCGTCGTATGTATTCCCATATACCATTAAGCATCATGACCGCCAGCTTCGACAGACTCACCGAACAGTTCCTCGTCCACATCGGTGTGGAACGCGGGCTCGCTGCAGCCACGGTGGCGGCGTACAAGGCCGATATCGCCAGATACGTGGCATGGCTGGAGGCGAGCGGAGTCGAGGAGCCGGATGCCATCACCACGCAGGATGTGGAGGACTATGTCGCCACGTTGGATGCGGCGGGGGAGTCGGCCCGCTCGAAGGCGCGTCGGCTTGCATCGCTGCACGAGTTCCACAGGTTCGCGCTGACGCAGCATATGGTCTCGGATGACGTATCCGCATCGGTCAAGGCCCCCAAAGGAGCATCCACGCTGCCGGATGTACTGAGCGTCGATGAGGTGGCGCGGCTGCTGGACGCGGTCACGCCACCTGAAGGCACCGACGATCCGGTGCAGTTGCGCGACAAGGCGCTGCTCGAGTTCATGTACGCCACCGGATGCCGTGTCTCCGAGGCGGCCGGCGCGAATCTCGACGACATCGATCTGGACGCCCGTGTGGTCCGGCTCATGGGCAAAGGCTCCAAACAACGACTCGTACCCGTCGGCAGCTACGCCTGCGAAGCCCTGAACCGCTATCTCAGCATGGGCCGCGGTGAGCTGGAGCGCCGCTCGAGCGCCAAAGCCCCCGAACGCCGGGCCCTGTTCCTCAACAAACGCGGCCGTCGCATCTCCCGCCAATCGATATGGGAGGTGGTCAAGGCGGCGGGGGGGCGCGCCGGCATCACCCGGCCGCTTCATCCGCATACGTTGCGTCATTCGTTCGCCACGCACCTGATTCAGGGTGGCGCGGACGTCCGCACCGTGCAGGAACTGCTCGGCCATGCCAGTGTGACCACCACGCAGATCTACACGCATGTGAGCCCGGAGCATCTCATCGAGGCGTACATCATGGCCCACCCCCGGGCGCGGTAGCGCGATAGCGGGACGGCGGGCGAGCCCGGCGAGTAGGCTAGGAGAGGCTGAGGTTCTTCCGGTGAAGGGGACAGTGACGATGGGCGATTGGCGTGACGATCGGGGCAGGGATTTCCGTCAGGGCACGCTGCCGATGGCTGGAACGTATGTCGTTGCCAGACAAGATGAGGAGGATATTGATAAGGTGGACGATATGCCTACCGATCTGCTTGGACGTGAATACGAGACCTTCCCCGCACCCCTACCGCTGCAGCAGCATGGCCCGGCCAGGGTCATCGCCATGTGCAACCAGAAGGGCGGCGTAGGCAAAACCACCAGCTCCATCAACATCGCCGGCGCGTTGGCCCAGTACGGCCGCCGCGTGCTCATCGTCGACTTCGACCCGCAGGGCGCCGCCACCGTGGGCCTCGGCATCAACGCGAACACCGTGGAGAACACCATCTACACCGCCCTGTTCGACATCTCCGTGGACCCGCACGATGTGATCCAGCACACCGCCTTCGAGAACATCGACATCATCCCGGCGAACATCGACCTGTCCGCCGCCGAGGTACAGCTGGTCACCGAGGTCGGGCGCGAGCAGATCCTCAACGGCGTGCTGCGTAAGGTCAAGGCCGAATACGACCTCATCATCGTGGATTGCCAGCCGTCGCTCGGCCTGCTTACGGTCAACGCGCTGACCGCCGCGGACGGGGTGATCATCCCCGTGGCCGCCGAGTTCTTCGCCCTGCGCGGCGTGGCCCTGCTCATGCAGTCCATCGAAAAGGTGCAGAGCCGCATCAACCCCGCACTCGAGGTGTACGGGGTACTGGTGACCATGTACACCAAGACCCTCCACTGCGAGGAGGTCTGCCAGCGCATCTACGAGGCGTTCAAGGACAAGGTCTTCCACACGTTCATCTCCCGGTCCATCAAGCTGCCGGATTCCAACGTGGCCGCCGCCCCGGTGACCGTGTACGCGCCCGAGCATAAGACCGCCAAGGAATACCGGGCCGTGGCGCGGGAACTGGTCGCGCGCGGTATCGTGGCGTGAACGTCGCCGTGGATTCCCCAGACGTCCGCTCTTCCGATACCGCCTCCATGGCGTTCGCGAATGCCGAGGGCCAGAATGCCGCGGGTCATGTGGAGGCTTCGGGCGTAACAAGTGAGGTGGGTATGACGGCTCGGCGGGAATCCACGGATGACTCGGATTCCCCGGCACCCGGGATTCTGCCTGCGGCCGGCTTCCAAGTGAATCTGGCCGTCTACTCCGGTCCGTTCGACGCGTTGCTCGGCATGATCGCGAACAATCGGCTCGAATTGACGGAGGTCTCGCTTTCGGCCATCACCGAGGAATTTCTCGCCTACGTGCGCGGACTCGACTTCGCCAGTAACATGGACGAGGCCAGCGCCTTTCTGGACGTCGCCTCGATTCTGGTGGAGGCCAAAAGCGCCGCACTGCTGCCATCCGACGATGAGGGACACCGAGACGAACAGAGTCTCGAGGCACTGCGTGAACGGGATCTGCTGTTCGCCAGACTGCTGCAATACCGGGCCTACAAACAGGCGGCCGCAGACTTCCGCGCGCATCTGGCCGCCAATGCGGGCCGGTTCCCCCATCCAGCCTCGGTGAACGAACATATCGCGGCCCTGCTGCCTGAACTGGTCTGGACGGTCACGCTGGACGATCTGGCGCGTCTCGCCGCGCGGGTGATCGCCAACGCGCCCGCCGATGAGGTGTCCGTGCACCAGCTGCATGTGCCGTTGGTCGATTTGCGTGCGCAATCGATGCTGGTGCGAGACCGTCTCCGTGCGGCACTGCGGCGGGGGAGCGACGATGATGACGCCGACGCCGGTTCGCTCTCCTTCCGCGAACTCATTGCGGACTGCGCCACGCGCATCGAAGTGGTGGCCCGGTTCATGGCTGTGCTGCTGTTCTTCAAACAAGGGTCGTTGCAATATCGACAGGACGGGCCGTTCGCGGAGCTGCATCTGCGCTGGGTGCCCGGTGCAGACGACGATGACGGCAGCGGCACGACGATAAGCGAAAGGGATTTCATCTGATGGCAATGGCGACAACGGCTTTTGACGGTTTCGCCCGCGACTTTCCGGGCGGCCTGCCGGCCTGCTTGGAGGCGATACTGATGGCTGCTGACCAGCCGCAGACCGCCGCCGATCTGGCCCGTGTGCTCGAAGCCGATGAGGACTCAGTGACGAGGGCACTCGAGTCTCTTCAGACGGAATACGAGGGCGACCCTTCCCGTGGAATTCGTCCGCGCGGGTTCGAGCTGCGTCGCAGCGCGCGCGGGTGGTGGTTCGCCAGTCGAGGTGAGTATGAGCCGGTGGTCTCCGCCTTCGTCACCGACGGACAGACCGCGCGGCTGAGCCAGGCGGCGTTGGAGGCGCTCGCCATCGTGGCCTACCGCCAGCCGGTCACTCGAGCCCAGGTGGCGGCCATCCGTGGTGTCAATTCGGATGGCGTAATCCGTTCGCTCACCGTGCGCGGCCTGATTCGCGAGGAGGGCGTCGATCCGGAATCCCGCGCTGCGCTGCTCGTCACCTCCGCGATGTTCTTGGAGAAGATGGGTCTTGATTCGCTGGATGACCTGCCATCTCTCGCCCCGTTCCTGCCGTCGGAGGGTGAAGCGGCCACGCTTGCCGAGCAGTGATAGCTCGAGTGTCGCGGCGTGGCGAGAGCGTCAGCAGCCGTGTTGAATCATGCCGAAACGGGTTCTGATTCGTCGTATACTCACATCTCGAACTATTTATAGTCACAACGACTATAAATAGTGCTATGCTGATGGGCAAGCGATTCGTTCCTCCATCGTAAGACGGGTCCGATTCCCCGCGGAAGGGGACCGGCCATTTCTTCGATGACGGGATGAATCGGGCAATCATCCATCAGGGAAGCGAGGCGTGATATGGGATTCGGCAATGTTTCCGAGCGTCGCAGCGCGCCGCCGCAGGTCGGCGTGTCCGTGGTGATTCTCGCGCTCGGCCCCCATGACCGGGCGGGCGGTCCGTCACGTCTGTGGCTGCCGCTCGTCAGGCGTGTCCGTCAGCCGTTCCTCGGCGCATGGGCGCTGCCCGGCGGCGACCTGCGGGCCGACCGGTCGCTGGAACAGTCGGCCTATGCCGCGCTTGACTCCACCACCTCGCTGCATCCGCGCTATCTCGAGCAGCTGTACACCTTCGGCGACCCCGCTCGGTCGCGCGGCGGCCTGCCGATGGTATCCATCGTGTACTGGGCGCTCGTGGGCCACAGCGAAGCGGCCGTTTTCGGCAACGGCGACGCCGATGATATCGACGGCGACGCTGAGGCGGTCGACAACGTGCGCTGGTTCCCCGAAGATGATCTGCCTCCACTTGCCTTCGACCATCGCGCGATCATCGAGTACGCGATGACGCGCCTGCGCTCCAAGGTCGAATACTCCGACGTCGCCACCCGGTTGCTCGGCCCCACGTTCACCCTGCGCCAACTGCACAGCGTCTACGAGGCCCTCGCCGGCCAGAGCATCGATCTGGCGAACTTCCGTCGCAAGATGCTTGCCTCCGGTGATCTCGAGGACACCGGTGAGAAGGTGCGGGAGGGCCGCCAGCGGCCTGCGACCATCTACCGCTACGTGCCGCATGATTCCGGCAATGCGGGCGTGCCGGCCCACGAGGGTAGCGCAGCGTCTGTGGCGTCGGAATCGGCGGTTTCGGTGGGTGTTCCGGATTCGGCGAATTCAGTGGCGTCGTCGGGGTTGCTGGCAGTGCCGGCCGCCTCCGAAACCGGAAGCGCATTGTCCTTCGTAGACGATGCGCTCTCTCCGCTGGTCCCTTCTGCCCACGGGTGAGCCCGTCATACCGGCGCCCCTCTGGGATGGGAGCTGTCCGCAAAGCGGACTGAGGGGAGTGGCCGGAACAGTCCGGTCCGTGAAGTCTCCCCTCAGTCCTACCTCGTTCGACGGTTCCCCTCGGGGAGGAGAGCCGGAACAACTCAAAGAACAACACACAAGATAAGAAGAAGGTTCACATATGAGTGACGCCAAGGAGAAGGGCTCCGCGCTTTCCGTGGAGGAACAGGGCATCGACACCATCGCCGAGTCCGACCGTCACGGCAGCCCGAAGGATCTGTTCTGGCCATGGTTCGCCGCCAACATCTCGGTGCTGGCCATGTCCTACGGCGCATGGGCGCTCGGCTTCGGCATCTCGTTCTGGCAGGCGACCCTCGCCGCCATCATCGGCATCGTGGTCTCGTTCCTGCTCGTGGGCGTGGTCTCGATCGCCGGCAAGCGCGCCAACGCGCCGACCATGGTCATTACCCGAGCCACCTTCGGCGTCGAAGGCGCCAAGGTGCCATCCGTGCTGAGCTGGATCGCCACGCTTGGCTGGGAGATTTCGCTGACCACCACCGCCGTGCTCGCGCTCGCTTCCACGCTGCAGCGCCTCGGCTGGGGGTCCGGTGCCGCGCCGAAGATCATCTCCACGATCGTCGTGGTCGGTCTTGTGGTGGTCGCCGGCATCTTCGGCTATGACCTCATCATGAAGGCCCAACAGGCCATCACCGTCATCAGCGGCATCGTGACCGTCGGCTTCCTCATCCTCGGCTGGTCTCACATCGATTTCTCCGCCGTTGGCTCCGCGCAGAACGGCTCGCTGCCGGCCATGCTCGGTGCGCTCCTGTTCGTCATGTCCGGCTTCGGTCTGGGCTGGGTGAACCTGGCCGCCGACTACTCCCGGTACCTGCCGCGCAAGGCCTCCAACTCCGGCGTGGTGTTCTGGACCACGTTTGGCGCCTCACTGGCCCCGGTGCTGCTCGTCGTCTACGGCGGACTGCTGGCCGTATCCAACAAGGACCTCGCCGACGCCGTGGGCAACGACCCGATCGGCGCCATGGGCTCCATCCTGCCCACCTGGTACCTCGTGCCGTTCACCATCGTGGCCGTGCTCGGCCTCATGTCCGGCGCCATCATGGACAACTACTCCAACGGCTTGGCGCTGCTGAGCTTCGGCATCAAGCTGCCGCGCGTGGCCGCCGCCGCCCTGACCGCAGCGCTCACCGTGCTTGGTGTGGTGTACGTGACGTTCTTCTCCGACACCTTCATCGGCCCGTTCCAGGGCTTCCTCATCACCCTCGGCGTGCCGATGGCCGTGTGGACCGGACTGTTCGTGGCCGACGTGCTGCTGCGCCGCAAGGACTACGACACCGACGACCTCTACAAGCCCGCCGGACGCTACGGTGCATGGAACGTCAAATCGCTGGTGATCCTCGCCGTCGGCACGCTGGTCGGCTGGGGCCTTGTGGTCAACTCCTACGCCAGCTGGCTGGAGTGGCAAGGCTACTTCCTCGCGCCCTTCGGCGGCAAGGAGGGTGCCTGGGCGTCTGCCAACCTCGGCGTGATCGTGGCGCTCGTCATTGGCTTCGTCGGCGCGCTCCTCTTCCAGCGCGGCGACATCGCCAAGCAGGAGCAGGACTGAATCAACGGATTGACAATCCAAGGAGCATCGCATATGACTATCCCATCTGATGAGTGGCTGGTCGTCATCGACCGCCAGAAGGTGTTCGCCGAATCCGACTGGTCCGACTGGGCCTGCCCGGACGGTTCGTTCCACACCACCGACGCCGCATTCGAGGCCCTCGCCAAGGCCTACGGTGACCGGGTCGTCTACACCCGTTACATCGCACCCACGCCCGCCAAGGACGCCTGGGTGGAGTACTTCAAGGACTGGCCGCAGTTCCTCGTGCCGCCGGACGACCCTATGTACGACCTGACCGAAGACACCGCGGCGCTCGCCGCCGGGCACCCGGTGGTCAGCCGTGACACCTTCGGCAAGTGGGGGAGCGAACTGGCCGAGGCAATCGGCGGTGCCAGGAAGATCGCCCTGTGCGGCGTGGCCACCGACTGCTGCGTGATCACCACGGCGCTTGCCGCCGCCGACGCCGGCGTGGCGGTACGTGTGGCCACCGACGCCTGCGCCGGCTCCAGCACGGAGAATCACCAGCGCGCCCTCGACACGATGGCCTTGTTCGCGCCGCTCATCACCATCACCGACTCCGCCGCCATCCTCGGCTGAGCGGTCTCTCGCCTGATCTGCGCCCGAGTTCGTTCCTACTGATTCGGCGTGCCCGCCGCTGTCCTCCAGAGTTTGGTTTATCCCATCCGCCCCTTCCCATCCGCTTCCCCTCCCAACGTCCGTTGTCTGTCGGCGTCAGTTCCTTGCTGACAGACAACGGACGCTATTGAGTGTTGTAGCGTCCGGATTCTATCAGTCCGGGTTAGTGGCGGCCGTGCTCTGGCACTAAGCGGACGCGCCTCCCGGCTCTTAGCGTCCGGACTCTGTCAGGAATCCGTTGGTTCTGACCATAAACGGACGCTAAGAGGAGGTTTTGCGTCCGATTATGGTCAGTAGGCACTCGCTCCTGACCAAAACCGGACGCAATTTACCGGTTTTGCGTCCGATTATGGTCAGTAGCGGATGCCTGCTGACAGAAACCGGACGCTGAAGGACGGTGGAAGAGGGGGCATCGCCTTTCGGAGACGATGCCCGATGGCGGATGGCAGCCGGAGACGGACTTCGTATGGGTCGGACCGGCGGCATGGTCAAGGTATGTCGGTAATATCGTTGCGGTTTGTGTGTAAGTACAGGTAAAACCCAATAAACAAGTACCGAACGGTTACGCAAAAGAATCGATATTAAGAGAGGTTTCGATGGCGGTTCGTGGAGATATCCGTAATGTGGCGATCGTGGCACACGTTGACCACGGCAAGACCACGCTGGTCAATGCCATGCTTCAGCAGTCCCATGTGTTCAACGAGCGCGAGGAAGTGCCGGATCGTGTGATGGATTCCAACGATCTCGAGCGCGAGAAGGGCATCACCATCCTCGCCAAGAACACGGCCGTCGAGTACACCGGCCCGCTGGCCGCCAAGTACGGCCACCCGGAAGGCATCACCCTTAACATCATCGACACCCCTGGCCACGCCGACTTCGGCGGCGAGGTGGAGCGCGGCATCTCCATGGTCGACGGCGTCGTCCTGCTCGTGGACGCCTCCGAAGGCCCGCTGCCGCAGACTCGTTTCGTGCTGCGCAAGGCCCTCGAGGCCAAGCTGCCGGTCATCCTGTGCGTGAACAAGGTGGACCGCCCCGATGCCCGCATCGAGGAGGTCGTCGGCGAGACTTCCGACCTGCTGCTCGGTCTCGCGGATGACGTCCAGCACGAAGGCATCGACCTGAACCTCGACCAGCTGCTCGAAATGCCGGTCATCTACTGCGCCGCCAAGGCGGGCTACGCCTCCACCAACCAGCCGGCGGACGGCGGCATGCCGGACAACGACAACCTCGAGCCGCTCTTCGAGGCCATCATCTCCAACATCCCGGCCCCCGAATACGAGGAGGGCGCCCCGTTGCAGGCCCATGTGGCCAACATCGACTCCTCCGACTTCCTCGGACGACTCGGTCTGGTCCGCATCTACAACGGCACCTTGGAGAAGGGCAAGACCTACGGCCTGTCCCGTGTGGATGGCTCCCTGGAGAACTTCCGCGTCTCCGAGCTGCTGCGCACCCAGGGCCTTGAGCGTATCCCGGTGGCCTCGGCAGGCCCCGGCGACATCGTGGCCGTCGCCGGCGTCAACGACATCATGATCGGTGAGACCATCGTCGATCCGAACGATCCAAAGCCGCTGCCGCTCATCCATGTGGATGACCCGGCCATCTCCATGACCTTCGGCGTCAACGACTCCCCGCTGGCCGGCACCGAAGGCAAGGACCACAAGCTCACCGCCCGCATGATCAAGGACCGTCTTGACCGCGAGCTCATCGGCAACGTGTCCATCAAGGTGCTGCCCACCGACCGTCCGGACGCCTGGGAGGTGCAGGGCCGTGGCGAGCTGGCGCTGGCCGTCCTCGCCGAGCAGATGCGCCGCGAAGGCTACGAGCTGACCGTCGGCCGCCCGCAGGTGGTCACCAAGAAGATTGACGGCGTGATCAACGAGCCGATGGAGAACACCACCATCGACGTGCCCGAGGAGTACATGGGCACCGTCACTCAGCTCATGGCCGACCGCAAGGGCCGTATGGACGGCATGACCAACCACGGCTCCGGCTGGGTGCGTCTGCAGTTCACTGTGCCGTCCCGCGGCCTCATCGGCTTCCGCACCGCGCTGCTGTCCGCCACGCGCGGTACCGGCATCTCCTCGTCCATCTCTGCCGGCTACGCGCCGTGGGCCGGTGAAATCACCATCCGCCAGAACGGCTCCATGGTCTCCGACCGTCAGGGCGTGGCCACCCCGTACGCCATGCAGCGTCTGCAGGCCCGTGGCAACTTCTTCGTCGAACCGCAGTCCCCGGTGTACGAGGGCCAGGTCGTCGGCGTGAACAACAAGCCGGATGAGCTGGACGTGAACATCACGCTCGCCAAGCACATGACCAACATGCGTTCCTCCACCGCCGACGTGCTCGAGACCCTGACCCCGCCGATCAAGATGAGCCTCGAGGAGTCCCTGGACTTCGCCAACGAGGACGAGTGCGTGGAGGTCACCCCGGAATCCATCCGCGTGCGCAAGATCATCCTCGGCCGCGAGGATTGGTACAAGTGGCGCGCCAAGCAGCGCCGTCAGAACGCCGCTACCAAGTAGCGTCATTCTGACAACGCTGCCTTCGCGGGGTGCCTATGATGCACCCCGCTCACCTCGGCTACAGACAGTCCACCGGACTGTCTGTTTAACGCCTCGGCATCGTCAGAACGCTGCTACTAAGTAGCGTCGTTCTGACGACCTTCGCAGACGCTTGTGGTGCGCCTGCTCACTTCGCCTACGGGAAGCACACTGTGCTTCCCGTTTTACGGCTCAGCAGAATGCCGCTACCAAGTAGCGCCATCAAATAGTGCCATTCAGTGAGGCTCCCTTCTGGTTGAGGGGAGCCTCACTGGTATGGACGCACCTATACTGAAACGCATGGATATGAGGAATCGCAGTACCGCATCGTTGCCGTGGTCGCACCGGCAGAACGCATTGGTCAAAGGACTCGTGACGCTACTGGCCGGCGCGTTCGCCGCGTTCGTCGGCACGTTCTCGCACCGGATGGGAGCCTCGGCCAACATCCCCTATGGATTGGCGCTGGCGTTCCTTCTCATCATCCTGTCCACTTGGTGCGCCCGCTCCCGGCTTGGCGTGGTCGGTCTCGCCCTCCATCTCATCGCCTCGTCAGGCACGGCCTGGGGACTCGCATTGACCACCAGCTCGGGCAACGCCCTGATCGTGGCGGGCTTCCAAGGCGACATGCCGTATTTCTCGCAGCATGCCGGCTATATCTGGCTATACGGCATCGTGCTCGTGCAGGTGGTGATGCTCGTCCTTCCCGCCCGTTGGTTCGCCATTCCAGTGCAATCGATGCCGTCGAACTGACGCACTGCGGGTCTGCCGCTGGCATGGCGCTGCCGTTGACACGCCGCCGACACTGACATGACGTCGGCTCGATAGCGACATACTGACATTTCGCATGTCGCGCGCCCCTGCCCCCACTACGATGGAACGTTATGGCGCGAATGAAACTTTTCTATCTGGGGCCCGAAGGCACCTTCACCCATCAGGCGGCGATGATGGCCGCCGAACGATTCACCCCGCTCGGCGATTTCGACCTTGTGGCCTTGCCGGACGTGCCCGCCATCATGCAGGCGGTGCAGCATGGCGACGGCTGGGGCGTCATCGCATGGGAGAACAACGTGGAAGGCTACGTTGTGCCGAACCTCGACGCGCTCATCGATGCCGACGACGCGGCCGGATTCGCCCGGGTCAGCGTCGATGTGGCCTTCAACGCCTTTACCGTGCACGGTCAGGATGTCCGAGACCTCGACGGTGCGCAGGTCAGCGCCCACCCGCACGGCCTCGCACAGTGCAAACGGTTCATTGCCGACCATGGGCTCAGGCCCACGCCGGCCTCCTCGAACGCCGCCGCCTGTCGCGACCTCAAGCCCGGTCAGGTGGCGCTCGGCCCCGGCATCTGCGGCGAACTGTACGGTCTGGATGTGCTGGATGAACATGTACAGGACTTCGAGGGGGCACATACCGAATTCCTCATCATCGCGCCCCGCCACGAGGTGCAGGACCTCAGCGCGATGGCGCGTCGCGACTCGGACGGCGAATTCGAGACCATCGTCATTTTCATCCTGCTCGCCACAGGCCCAGGCGTGCTCGCCGACATGCTCGACGTCCTGCGCGACGCCGGCCTCAACATGACCAGTTTCATCTCCCGCCCCGTCAAAGGTCATGACGGCACCTACAGCTTCATCGCCACCTTCGACGCCGCGCCGTGGGAGCCTCGATTCCGCGACGCGTTGAGCCAGATCATCGGCAACGGCGACTGGATCAAGACGCTGGCCGTCTATCCGCGCCGCGAACGACCGAACCCGCCGGTGGATGCATGGATGCTGCCGAAGGGCGGCGTGCACATCGACCCCCGATTGGCAGACGACCGTAACGGGCTCGATACCGGTGACGATTATGACAATCCCGGGAATTCCGCCGCGCACGCGGATAATGGTGCATCGGATCATGATTCCTCGGACAACGGCCAGGATTGGCGTCAGAGGGAATGCGTCAGGAGGGAACTGCTGTGGTAGGAACAATTGGCATCGTCGGACTTGGTCTGATCGGCGGGTCGCTGGCCCGTCGTCTGGCGGGACGCGGGGTGCGTGTGGTGGCGTGGAACCATCGCCCGCACCCGTACGCCCAAGCGGAGGCCGACGGCATCTCCTGCAAGGCCACGCTGGCCGAACTGGTGGACGCGGCACCGGATGCACTGGTGCTGTGCAACCCGCTCAAGGCCATGCCCGACATCCTCGCCGGACTCAGGCCATTGCTCGAGCATCGGCCCGACATCACGCTTACGGACGTCGGTTCGGTCAAGGGCATGGTCCGCGATCAGGTCAAGGCCGCCGGACTGGGGGATAGGTACGTGGGAGCCCACCCGATGGCCGGCAACGAACTGTCCGGCTGGCAGGCCGCCGACCCCACCCTGTATGACGACGCCCTATGGGCCGTGACCGTGGACGAATCGACCGATTACCGCCGGTTCCTCACCGTGGCCTCGCTCATCACCGATGGCGTGGGCAACCGAATCATCGTGCTGGACGACGAGACGCACGACAAGGCCGCGGCCATGATCTCCCACATGCCGCATGTGGTCTCCACCGCGCTCATCAACGAGCTGACGGCCAACCCCGACCGTAATGTGGCTGCGGCGCTCGCGGCCGGATGCTGGCGCGACATGACCCGCGTATCACTCACCGATCCGGACCGCACGCGCGCGATGGTCGAGGAGGACGCGCTGAACGTGGAGGTGCTGCTGAGGCGCATGGCCGCACGCCTGACGGACGTGGCGGATTACCTGCACGACGGCGACGCGTCCGCGGTCAGGGCGTTTTTCGCCGCCGGCAATCCGTTCCGGACGTATCGGGCGGAGACGAAGGCCGCGACCGGATTCACGCGCGCCGAACTGGAGATTCCCGAAACTGGCTGGCAGCAGACGCTACTGTTCTCCGCGCGTAGGGGTGAGGCCATCACTGCTTTCATCCATCCGCGTCAGGCCGTCATCGAGCTGCGCCCTGCCATGTAACACAGCCCCTCATCAGTGAGAGGGCCAACCTACTCAAATAATTACAGGACAAATCACTATAGCCTCCCTCTGATGAGGGAGGTGTCAGCGCGCCAGCGATGACGGAGGGAGAGACAGCCAGCCTGATGCGTGGCCTCCCCATCAATGGGGGAGGACCACATCACGCCAACGCTGGCAAGGGCACTACGGCCGTGCCGGAGCCTTCGGACGCTCGGGAACGGGCTTGAGCGTGGCGATCTGCTCCTGATGGATGGTGATGTTCTGGGCCGGCCGCGAGCCGTTGGCGGCGGCGTCGCGCACCATCTCCAACGTGTAGCCGTCCCACGCCGTCACATGCCCCACGTAGTCGCGGAACTTCATACGGCCGTCCGCGGGGTCGACGCCTTCGGTCACACGCACCACGACGCGGGCACCCACTGGAATCTGCCGTGGCAATGTCATGATCGTTCATCCCCTTCGCTATCGCCGTGGCGTCAACCTCGACGCCACGGCACCAATCGGCAATACCAACAATTCCAGAGTACTCCCTTGCTGGGCCGTCGCCGGGCTTTCGCAGGAGCGTCGCCGACGGATGCCGGAGCTACTCCGAAGCCACCGCGTCCAGCACCGGCTGCCGCAGCGCCCGCGTGGCGGGGGAGATGGACGCCGCAAGCCCCACCAGAATCGAAAGCACCAGGAACACACCCAGTTGACTCCACGGCACGCTCAGCGTGGACAGGCCGTTCGATTCGTACACCGCGCGGATCACCGCACCGGCGGCCACGCCGACCACCATGCCCATCACCGTGCCGAACACGGCGATGATCGCCGCCTCGATGCCCAGCATGCCGCGGATCTGCGCCCGCGAGGTGCCGATGGCGCGCAACAGGCCGATCTCCTTCGTCCGCTCGGATACGGACAGTGCCAACGTGTTCACGATGCCGAAGACCGCGATCACGATGGACAGGGCCAGCAGCGCGTACAACACCAGCAGGATCTGATCGACCATCGTGCTCATCGTGGACTTGAACTCCTCGCGGGTCTGCACGTTCACCACGTAGTACGGCTTCACCGCATCGACAAGCCGCGTCTTCAGCTCGCCGAGATCCTGACCGTGCGCCGCATTGACGAACAGCATGATGGTGAACATCGTGTACTGGTTCGCGATCTTGCCTGCCGTTTCGTCGTTCATCAGCACCATCGACCGGTAGACCGAGTTCTCGATGATCGCACCGATGCGCACCTTGACATGCGTGGTTTCGGTCTTCGTCTTCACCAGCGTTGTCGGGTCCACCTTCTTGGCGTCCTCGCCCGCCTGCTGCGCCTCGGCCATCTTCGCCTGCGCGCCCGCCGCATCCCCGGCGGCAAGCAGCTGCTGGGCCTCGGTGCTCAGACCATCGACCTTTGCCTTCACCTGATCCTGGTATTCCTGCTGCGCCTTGGCGGTGGCCTCCTCATCGACCACGACCTGACGTCCGTTGACGGTGACCGTGTCGCCCACCTTCCAGCCGTTGTCCTTCGCCACGGTGATGCCGACGACCAGTTCGCCGTCGCGCAACGCCCGATCGGCGTCGCCCTCATGCGTGACCGGCGCGAACACGTCGGTGAACAACGACGGCTGCTCGGCGAACGTCATGGCCGCTGTCTCATCGTCGCCGGAACCGTAGGTGACGCCCATGAGCATGCGGCTTTGCGAGACCGAGCCGACGCCGTCCGTCTTCCTGATCGCCTCAATCGCATCGTCGGGGATGCGCCCGTCGGACGCGGACATGGCCGAAAAGTCGGATTTGAGCCCCGAATCCACGATGCCGGCGACCGAGGCTTTCGCCGAGGACGCCACCACGCCAAGGCACGAGACGATGGCCACGCCCACGAACAGGGCGGCCGCCGTATTGGACGTGCGGCGCTTCTGCCGCTGGAGGTTGCGTGAGGCGAGACGGCCGGTGACCCGGAAGACATGCGCCGGAATCCATCCCAGCACCGTGCCGGCCGGCGCCACCCACGCAGGCCCGGCCACGATGACGCCGAGCACGATCAACGCCGCGCCGATACCGAGCGGCCAGCCCGTCCCCAACGCCGAGGACCAGTCGTTCAGCCAATCCCAGGAGGACACCGCCACACCCTCGCCGTTCGCGACGGCGATACGCCAGCACCACAGCCATGAGACCGCGCCGAGCGCGATCATGGCCGTACCCGCAAGGCCGCGCGGCCACACCGGCTTCTCCGGGTTGACGGTCTCGTTCATCGCCTGGATTGGCGGGGCCATCGCCGCGCGTCGGGCCGGAAGCGCCGCACCCAGCAGCGTGACCAACAGTCCCACGACGAGGCCGATGAGCATGTCCGTGGCGCTGGGATCGGAGGAGCCCGTCATCGGCGTGCCCATCTGCGCCATCAGCGCCACGATGCCCTTGACCATCGCCCAGCCGAGCCCGATGCCGATGACCGAGCCCACCAGACCCAATACGATGGCCTGCACCACCACGGTGACGAACACCTGCGCGGGAGAGGCGCCGATAGAGCGGAGCAGCGCATACCCGCGCATCGACTCGCGAACGATCATCGAGAAGGTGTTCGCGATGATGAACGAACCGACGAACAGGGCGATCACCGCGAAGATGAGAATCAGCGGCTGTACGAAGCCGAGCGCCTTCTTGGTGGATTCGGCATTGTCGTCACGCACGCTCTGACCGGTCACGGCCTTCGCCTTGGAGTCCTTCGGCAGCGCCGCATTGATGCGGTCGGCAAGGGCCTGCTGCTGTTCGACGCTCAGCGGCCGCCCGCCGTTGGCCGAACCGTAGACGCTCAGATACCGCGCCGTGCCGACCTGCCCGGATTGCTGCTGGAAATAGTCCTTGGCCACCTCCGGTGCGAGACCGATGATGATGGCCCCGGCCTGCGACGAGGACGTGTCGAACAGGCCGACGACCTTCACATCCGTCACCCCGTCCGGGTAGACGAGCTTCGTGGTGTCGCCGACCGTGAGACCGGCGGTTTCGGCTGCAAACGCATGCAGCGCGATTTCCTGCTTGTTCTCGGCCCAATGGCCCTTGGTGAGTGTGGCCGAACGCCAGGTGCCGTCGGCGAGGCCGAGGCTCGTGGTGGTGCCGCCCATCGTGGAGACGGCATTGCCGTCCTTGTTCACCAGCACCAGTCCGGAGACCTGATAGACGGCTTCGGCGGTCTTGACGCCATCCACTTTGCCGATGGTATCGGTCAGATCGACGTCGATACGGTTGTAGGTCTTCGATGAGGAGTCCGAGCCGGACGATGAGCCCGATGAGCCGGACGAATCCGAGCCTGAGGAGCCTGACGAGCCCGAGCCCGATGAGCCCGAGGCGCCGAACGCCATCGACCCGTCCTTCTGCTCCTGGCTGCCGCGCACGTACACGTCGGCGTCGGAGTTCGAGGCCATCATCTGATCGACCTGATTGTTCATCATCTCGCGGAAGCAGAACGAGCCGACCACGAAGCTCACGCCGAGCGCGATGGCGATGATGGACATGACGAACCGCCCGAAATGCGCGCGGGCGTCGCGCAGCCCGATGCGGATCATGCCCTGTGCTCCTGCTCGTCGCGGGGCTTGCCGGCTTCGGCGGCCGTGGCGGGAGCGACTGTCTCAGCCGTGGCGCCCGACGCCTCACTCGACGCCTCGCCCGCCACATCGGCGAACTCATCGGTTGCATCGGTCGCGCCTTCGTCGGCGAACACCTCGAGGATCTCCTCATAGCTCGGCCGGTCGAGATCCTGCGTGATACGGCCGTCGGCGAGCACCAGCACACGGTCGGCGTAGGAGGCCGCACGCGGGTCGTGCGTGACCATCACAATCGACTGTCCGTAGTCCCGAACGGATTTCTTGAGGAATCCCAGCACCTCGCGGCTGGAATGCGAGTCGAGATTGCCGGTCGGCTCGTCGGCGAAGATCACGGACGGACGCGCCATCATCGCACGCGCGCAGGCCACGCGCTGCTGCTGTCCGCCGGACAGCTGGCTGGGGCGATGGGTCAGGCGCTTCTCGAGCCCCACCACGCGGACCACCTGATCGAACCAATCGCGGTCTATAGGCTTCTTGGCGATCTGCAACGGCAGCAGGATGTTCTCCTCGGCGCTCAACGTGGGCACCAGATTGAACGACTGGAAGATGAACCCGATCTGCTGTCGGCGCAGACGGGTCAGCTGCCTCTGGTTCATGGCCGAGACCTCGAGCCCCTCCACGAACACCTGACCGGACGACGGCTGGTCAAGACCGGCCATGCAGTGCATCAGGGTGGATTTGCCCGATCCGGATGGGCCCATGATGGCCGTCATCCGGCCTCGCTCGAACTCCACATCGACATGGTCCAGCGCCACCACCCGGTTGTCCGCGTCGCCGTAGGTCTTCACCAGATCGATGGCGCGCGCCACCACATGATCCCGCTCGTCGAGTTCCCTTTCCACCGTTTGTGTATCGTGCCGTGCCATCTGCATTCCCAATCATGTTCCGAAAAATCGTCGGACCCGCCCGCTCGGCAGTCGAATCGTCCTAGTCACCACTGTGCGTTCGCATGCGCAGGGCGGCGGGAAGACGCGGTCGGGCCCGGCCGTTGAATACGCCTATAGTCTATCGGAGAGGGGTTCAACGGAAATTGGACCGGTTGAGGACAGTTGAGGACAGGGGAGGCACGGCACATGCGGTTCGACGGGCAGATCGATGCGTTCGTTGCCTATCTCAAGGCCAATCGAGGGCTGTTGGTGAATACGCTGAGGGCGTACCACACCGATCTTGAGTCGTGTCTGGGCTTGTTCGAGCAACGCGGTGTGACCGATCTCAACGAGATCACGCTCGACGATCTGCGCGGCTGGATGGCCAGCGAGTCGCCTTCCCACGCCCGCAGCAGCATGGCCCGCAAAACCGTGTCCGTACGCGCGTTCTTCGCATGGGCGCACCTGCATGGCGTCACCCGCACCGACCCGGCCTCCGCTCTGATGACGCCCTCCATCCCCGAGACGCTGCCCGTTGTGCTCACCGAATCGCAGGCCGGGCATCTGATGGATGTCGTCGGTGATGATGCGTGGCGTACGCCAACAGATCATGTGCCAACAGATAGGGGAGACGACCCGCGCCGCACACGCCTCCGGCGTGCGGCGGGCCAGCGCGACGCCGCGATGCTGGAGCTGCTGTACGCCACCGGCATCCGCGTGGCCGAGCTGGTCTCGCTTGACCTCACGGACATCGATTGGACCAGTCGCACCATCCGCGTGACCGGCAAGGGCAACAAGCAGCGGGTGGTGCCCTTCGGCGTGCCGGCTATGCGCGCGCTGCGCACATGGGTCGAACAGGGGCGGCCGGTCATCGTCGATGCGGCGGACCATATGCGTGCAGGCCGTATGCAGACAGGCAGTATGCATGCGGATCGTGTGCCGGACGACGTGCATACGGGCGGCCGTGCGAATATGACTTCTGTGCACACGGCTTCTGTGCACATGGATCCTGCGCATCCGTCGGAAGACAGTCAGGCTGTGTTCCTGGGCAACCGCGGCGGCCGTATCAACCAGCGTGTGGTGCGCGAGACGGTCCACCGGGCGGCGGATGAGGCGGGCGTGCCCGATATCGGTCCCCATGCCTTGCGCCATTCCGCGGCGACCCACATGCTCGACGGCGGTGCCGACCTGAGGGAGGTCCAGGAGATGCTGGGACATTCCTCGCTCAGAACCACCCAGCGGTACACGCACGTCTCCATCGAACAGTTGAAGGACCGGTACGCTCAGGCGTTCCCCCGCGCGTGATCGTCATGAATCATCGTGACGCCGACGTCGGGGCGGTGCGCGAGCGGGAAAAGCAATGCATCGAGAAGGCCCCGGACGGAAAACCGGTCGGGGCGGCACGCGAATGGGCAAAAGACCGGGATGGGCGTGCGGCCGTGCGCGGCATCGCATGGCAACGGAGTTGACGGCCCCTCGCCTCGACTGGATGACGGGTTCGTCGCACCTCTCCTGACCACTATGCGGACATAGCCCATGAAGTTGTGACTTGGCTGAATACCGCCAAAAAACGAGCATCGATTTTACATGGATGTAACATGACGTTTGCTTGTTGTCTTCAAATTGAGCCACAATTGCAGGTAATCAGCAACGGGGTTGGTTTCCTGCGAGCCGCGGCAGCGGTGCGAGGGGGCCAACCCCGTTCGCGTGAGGCGGGGCTGCAAGGCTCCGCAATCCAATGAATAGGAGAACAACATGAAGAAGAAAGCACTTGCTTTCGCGGCTCTGGCCTGCTCCGTGGCCATGCTGCTCAGCGCCTGCGGCGGCTCCACCAACAACAACGCCGCCAGCGGCGACACCGCCGGCGCCAACATCATCTACGCCTACAACTCCGAGCCGCAGAACCCGCTCATCCCGTCCAATACCAACGAGACCGGTGGCGGCAAGCCGGGCGACCTGCTCTTCGCCCGTCTCGTCTCCTTCGACAAGGACGGCAAGGCCTCCAACGAAGTGGCCGAGTCCATCACCCCGAACGATGACGCCACCCAGTACACCATCAAGCTGAAGTCCGGCTGGAAGTTCACCGACGGCACCGATGTCACCGCCGAGTCCTTCACCAAGGCCTGGTCCTACGCGGCCAACGCCAAGAACGCCCAGAAGGCCTCCTCCTTCTTCTCCACCATCAAGGGCTACGACGACCTGCAGGCCGACGGCCTCAAGGGTGACGAGCAGCTCTCTGGCCTCAAGGTCGTGGACGACACCACCTTCACCGTGGATCTGAACCAGTCCGATTCCGTGTTCCCGGTCAAGGTCGGCTACCTGGCCTTCGCCCCGCTGCCCGAGTCCTTCTACAAGGACCCGAAGGCCTTCGGCGAGAAGCCGGTCGGCAACGGTCCGTACAAGCTGGATCACTGGGATCACAACAAGGAGATTGCCCTCGTCAAGAACCCTGACTACAAGGGCAACGAGAACGTTAAGAACGACGGCGTGACCTTCAAGGTCTACACCGACGACCAGGCCGCCTACCGTGACATCCAGTCCAACAACGGCTCCCTCGACGTGATGGAGTCCGTGCCGGCCGCCTTCACCAAGACCTTCAAGTCCGACAAGAAGATTCAGCCGTACTCCGAGGCCGGCTCCGTCATCCAGACCTTCACCATCCCGTCCTCCCTTGACCACTTCAAGAACGACGAGGAAGGCCAGCTGCGTCGTCAGGCCATCTCCATGGCTATCAACCGCGAGCAGATCATCGACAAGGTGCTCAACGGCAACGCCACCCCGGCCACTGAATTCACCTCCCCGAAGACCCCGGGTTACTCCGACTCCCTCAAGGGCTCCGAGAACCTCAAGTTCGACGCTGCCAAGGCCAAGGAACTGTGGGCCAAGGCCGACGCCATCTCCAAGTACGACGGCCAGCTCACCTTCTCCTACAACGCCGACGGTGGTGCCAAGCCGCTCTACGACGCTGTCGTGAACCAGCTCAAGAACAACCTAGGCATCGACGCGGCCACCAACCCGATCCCGACCTTCCAGGAGTTCCGTGACGGCGTGACCAACCGCCAGATCAAGGGTGCCTTCCGTACTGGTTGGCAGCCGGATTACCCGTCCGCCGAGAACTACCTGTGGCAGCTGTACTCCACCGCCGCCGCTGACGGCAAGGGCTCCAACGATGGCGACTACAAGAACCCGGAGTTCGACGCCCTGTGCCTGCAGGCCGCCGCCGCCAAGACCACCGACGAGGCCAACAAGCTGTACCAGCAGGCCGAGGAGATCCTCCTCAATGATCTGCCGGCCATCCCGCTGTACTACTCCAACGCCAACGGCGTGGCTTCCCTCTCCGTCAAGTCCGGCTTCGGCATGGATTGGCAGAACCTCCCGACCTACACCGAGATGTCCAAGAAGTGAGTTGAAACTCACCTGACATCGAACGAGTAGTTCGGTAAATCAAGGGGCGAGGATCGTTCATGATCCCCGCCCCTTTCGCATATTCTCGCGCTTCGTGAATGCCGAGGTGGGCTGGGCGGATGGATGGTCTTCTGCGTTGGAAGTTCGTTAATGAATTTCTGCCGCAGATCGCAAGGAAGGACGTAGCGAACCGGCCAAAGCCATACCACATACCGGACAAATCCGGTGCGACAGTCCATAATGGCCGATAAGTTAACGAAAGTTTACAAACCTCCGTCAGCGCTTGCGGTAGACTGTCGGAGTATTTGGCGATCGGCAAGGGTGTACTGCGCCTACAAGCCGGTCCATGAAAAAGGAGCAACCGTATGGGTAAGTATCTTCTGCGACGTATTCTGCAGATGATCCCCGTGGTTCTCGGCACAACGTTCCTCGTGTATGCGCTGGTCTTCCTGCTGCCTGGCGATCCCGTCAAGGCCATGTTCGGTGACAAGCCCATCAATCAGGCCGTTGCTGCCCAGATTCGCGCGGAATACCACCTCGATCAGCCGTTCATCATTCAGTACTTCATCTACCTGAAGAACGCACTGACCCTTGACTTCGGCAACACCTTTGCCGGCCAGCCCGTTATCGACGAGATCACCCGCGCCTTCCCGGTCACCATCAAGCTCGGCCTGATGGCGTTCTGCTTCGAGGCCGTCTTCGGCGTGGTCTTCGGCATCATCTCGGGCCTCAAGAAGGGCAAGTGGTACGACACGGTCATTCTGATCGTCTCCCTGCTCCTCATCTCCGTGCCGACCTTCGTCACCGGTTTCGTGATGCAGTACCTGCTCGGCATCCAGTGGTCCATCCTGCCGGTGACCGCCGGCGCCGACCCGACGGTCCTCGACCTGCTCATGCCGGCCATGGTGCTTGGATCGGTGTCGATGGCGTACATCATCCGACTGACCCGTTCCGAAATCTCTTCCAACATCGCCGAGGACTACGTGCGTACCGCACGCGCCAAGGGCATGTCGAACGGGCAGGTCATGCTACGCCATGTGCTGCGCAACTCCCTGATCCCGGTCGTCACCTACCTCGGCCAGGACATCGGCGCCCTCATGGGTGGCGCCATGATTACCGAGCAGATCTTCAACATCCACGGCATCGGCTTCCTCACCTACCAGTCCATCCTGAAGGGCGAGGCCAATCTGGTGGTGTCCATCGTCACGCTGCTCATGCTGATCTTCGTGGTGTGCAACCTGATCGTCGACATGCTCTACGCGGCCCTCGACCCGCGTATCCGTTACGCGTGATAGGAGGGGAGTGAACGATATGGCAAACGACAACAACATCACGACCACCGAGGCTGAGCTCAACCAGAGCGGTGAGCCCGGTACCGAATACTTCATGGAGACCCTGCCCGGCCAGGACCGCTATGTGGCACCTATCGACGAGACGCCGCTTCAGGACGTCGACTCCGTGGACGAATCCGCGCCGGCCACCAGCATGTGGGCTGACGCCTGGCGCACGCTGCGCCGCAACCCGCTGTTCATCATCTCCGGGCTCGTCATCCTCTTCATCATCATTGTGGCCATCGCGCCGGGCCTGTTCACCAAGCAGGACCCGAACAGCTGCGACCTCGCCAACTCGCTGAGCCCGTCCTCCTCCGGCCACCCGTTCGGCTTCGACCTGCAGGGTTGCGACGTGTACACCCGCGTGGTGTACGGCACCCGTACATCCCTGTCCGTGGGCGTGCTCTCCACGCTGCTCGTCGTGCTCCTCGGCACCCTGATCGGCGCCGTCGCCGGCTTCTTCGGCGGCTGGGTGGACGCGGTTCTGAGCCGCATCACCGACATCTTCTTCGCCCTGCCGATGCTGCTCGGCGCCATCGTGGTCCTCCAGATGTTCAAGACTTCCAAGTCCATCTGGAAGATCGTGCTGGTGCTGGCCCTGTTCGGCTGGGTGGGCGTGTGCCGCATCGCCCGAAGCGCCGTGCTCGAGGCCAAGAACCTCGAATTCAACACCGCTTCCACGGCCTTGGGTTCGACTCCTACGCGCAACCTGTTCCGCCACATCCTGCCGAACTCGCTGGCCCCGATCATCGTCATCGGCACCACGTCGCTGGCCTCCTACATCGTGGCCGAGGCCACGCTGAGCTTCCTGGGCGTCGGCCTGCCGACCACCACCGTGAGCTGGGGCGGCGACATCTCCAGCGCCCAGACCAACCTGCAGACCGATCCGCTCGTGCTGTTCTACCCGTCCGCCGCACTGGCCATCACCGTGCTCGCGTTCATCATGATGGGCGACGCCGTCAAGGACGCCCTTGATCCGAAGAGCCGTACGGCCTGAGCCAAGGGAGTAGAGGAAACATTATGACTGACAAGTCCACCGCCGATTCCCAGGCGCAGAATGCTCAGGCGCAGATGCTGGCCATGCAGAAGGCCCACGGCCCCCTGCTCGAGGTCAAGGATCTCGCCGTCGATTTCACCACGGACACCGGCAAGCCGGTGCACGCCGTGCGCAACTCCTCCTTCACCGTCTATCCCGGCCAGTGGGTGGCCATCGTGGGCGAGTCCGGTTCCGGCAAGTCCACGTCGGCCATGGCCGTGCTGGGCCTGCTGCCCGGTACCGGTCATGTGGTCGGCGGCTCCATCAAGCTCGACGGTCAGGAGATCGCGAACGCCAAGCAGAAGGAATTCGACAAGCTGCGCGGCACCAAGATGGGCCTCGTGCCCCAGGACCCGATGAGCAACCTCAACCCGGTGTGGCGCATCGGCTCGCAGGTCAAGGAGGCCCTCAAGGCCAACAACATGGACGTGAACCACGAGAAGCGTTCCGCCTTGGCCAAGGCGTTGGCCGGCGAGGACGCCGCCGTGAAGCTCAAGGGCAACGACGACGAGACCTTCCTCGGCTCCAAGGAATTGCCCGAGCTGCTTGAGGCCGCCAAGAAGGCCCTGACCGACGCCGGTGTGACCGGCGAGGCGTTCGACAAGGCCGTGGCCCGCTTCCAGAGCGAATGGGTGCCGGGTTCCGAGACCCGTTGGCGTGTGGCCGACGACCTCATCAAGGCCGGCGTGAACGACGATCAGGCCTGGTACCTCGCCAAGAAGTACGTGATTGGCTCCACGATGGACGACCGTATCGCGGGCCTGCTGTCCGAGGCCGGTCTGCCGGACGCCGCCACGCGCGCCCGGCAGTTCCCGCACGAGTTCTCCGGCGGCATGCGCCAGCGCGCGCTCATCGCCATCGGTCTGGCCTGCCGCCCTGATCTGCTCATCGCCGACGAGCCGACCTCCGCGCTCGACGTGACCGTGCAGAAGCGCATCCTCGACCACCTGCACTACCTCACCGACTCGCTCGGCACGGCCGTGCTGTTCATCACCCACGATCTGGGCCTTGCCGCCGAGCGTGCCCAGCACATCGTCGTGATGTACAAGGGTCAGGTCGTTGAATCCGGCCCGTCCCTTGAGGTGCTCCAGCACCCGCAGCACCCGTACACCAAGCGACTGGTGGCCGCGGCGCCGTCGCTGGCCTCCCAGCGCATCATCTCCGCCCGCCAGCGCGGCGAGAACGCGGACGCGCTGCTGGACCACAAGATCGCCGATGAGAACGAGCTCGAGAAGAGCGAGCACATCATCACCGTCGAGCACCTCACGAAGGAGTTCAAGCTCCCGCGCAAGAAGGAGATGTTCAAGGCCGTCGACGACGTGTCCTTCTCCGTCAAGCGCGGCACCACTCTGGCCATTGTGGGCGAGTCCGGTTCCGGTAAGTCCACCGTGGCGAACATGGTGCTCCACCTGCTCGAGCCCACCTCCGGCAAGGTCTTCTACGAAGGCCGCGACACCTCCACGTTCAAGGCGAAGGACCTGCTGGGCTTCCGCCGCCATGTGCAGCCGGTGTTCCAGAACCCGTACGGCTCGCTCGACCCGATGTACTCCATCTACCGCTCCATCGAAGAACCGTTGCGCATCCACAAGATCGGCGACCAGAAGTGGCGTGCCAACCGTGTCAAGGAACTGCTTGACATGGTCGAAATGCCGCAGTCGGTCATGGGCCGTTACCCGAACGAGCTCTCCGGCGGCCAGCGCCAGCGCATCGCCATCGCGCGTGCCATGGCCCTGGACCCGGATGTCATCGTGTGCGATGAGGCCGTCTCCGCCCTTGACGTGCTCGTGCAGGACCAGGTGCTGCACCTGCTCAACGATCTGCAGGCCGAAAAGGGCCTGAGCTACCTGTTCATCACCCACGATCTGGCCGTGGTCCGCCAGATCGCCGACGAGGTCGTGGTGATGCAGCACGGCAAGCTCGTGGAGCACGCCACCACCGACGAGGTGTTCGACCACCCGAAGATGCAGTACACCCGCGACCTGCTCGACGCCATCCCCGGCGGCAAGCTCAAGCTCGGTCTGGACTGATCGGACGTTTGTAGCAGTCCAGTTCATAGTGACTGTCGGTGAAGCCCGGCGGATGCAGTATTTCGACACTGCATCCGCCGGGCTTCACTTTTTCGTACTACGTGGATTCCAGTGGCCTGCGCCAGTGGTCCGTCTCGTAATTGTCTGAGTGGTATTGACCCCCTCTGATGAAGGGGCTGTCAGCGAAGCTGACTGGGGAGAAACAGAAGTTGAGACCCTCAATTATTTAGAGACGGACCACTAGTATGCCGCGGATTATATGAATTCGTACTAATCGTAAGGTGCGGGGTTGGGGGACGTGCTGCGCGACCGTAAGCTTGGCCGAACGGCCTTGAGTGTGTCGCGCAGCACGTCCCCCAACCCCACACCGCCAAAGCCAGTAGTCAGCCCAAACGCAATAATCGGAAATACAAGGCTCTGTTCAACCTAAATTGGCATGCGCTAATCGCTTGAGGTTCAGAGTGCGTTGGTTCAGAGTGCGTTGGTTCCTTAAGGAAATCAACACACTCGACTCAACGGGAATGTCAAAGTTGGTGGGACAGAGCCACATACCAACGTCTCACACGTCGTATGTGATCGTCAGCGGTGCATGGTCGGACCAGCGCAGATCGTAGGTCGGCGCCTTGTCGATGACGAATCCGCGGGCGGTCTCCGCGAGCTCCGGCGTGGCGAACTGGTAGTCGATCCTCCAGCCCACGTTGTTGTCGAACGCGCGGCCGCGCTGGCTCCACCACGTATAGGGGCCCTGAATATCACCGGCCAGATCGCGCATCACATCCACGAACTCGTATTCATCCAGCCACCGGTCCACATACGCCCGCTCCTCGGGCAGGAAGCCGGCGTGCTTCTCGTTCGCCTTGGCGTTCTTGATGTCCAACGGCGTGTGCGCGATGTTGAAATCACCGCACAGCACCGCCTGACGGCCGCCGCGGGCCGCCTCATCGCGCAACTCGCCCATGCGTGTGAGCATCGCGTCGAGGAAACGGAACTTCTGGCTCATCTTCACCGGGTCGTCGGCGTTGCCGGCATGCACGTAGACGCTCGCCACGGTGATCACATAGCCCTGCGGCGTGCGGATGTCGTTCTCGATCCAACGGCCGGAATCCACATCCTCGTCCAATCCCGGCAGACCATAGCGCCGTTCGAGCACCGGCAGATCGGAAAGCAGTGCCACTCCGGCGCGGCCCTTGACCCGACAGATCTCGTTGGTCGTCTCCAGATCGCCGGCGGCCTCCTGACGTTCGGACCGGGAGTATTCGAAGGCGAAACCGCCGAAGATGCGGTCGATGTCCGGCTGGGGCGCACGCACCTCCTGCAGGCACCAGATGTCCGGCGTGTGCCGGCCGGCCCAGTCGCTGATGCCCTTGCGCTCGGCCGCACGGATGCCATTGACGTTGGAAGTGGTGATGCTGATGGTCATGTGGCCATCGTATTGTGGCCTCCCTACGAAACCCGATGCGGGGCCGGATGCCAGGCCGGATGAGGGGACAACAGCGGAACCTGGGGCGGAAGCGGAGGCGCGGCCGGTCGCCGTGCGGGCCCGAAGCACAGCGCGAGGCATGGCCGCAATCAGCTTTCTCTAAGCCGGGGTGCTAGTGTTAGCAAGGTTGCAACCGTCATACGAAATGAGGAATCATGGGACTGTTCGGATTCGGCAAGAAGAAGGCCAAGAAGGAGGCCGAAGCGGCCGCTGAGGCGGTGGACGAGGACAAGGTGGCCGCCGAGGCCGCCAACGCCGCCGCCAAGGCCGAAAGCGCGGAGACCGTGCTGGCCGCGCCGTCGAGCGAATACGCCGGCCGTGGCGAGGAGCGCGGCCCGTGGGACGTCAACGATGAGGACGTGCCCGACTACGACGACTATCTGGATCTTGGTGCCTACTACCTGCCGTTCCTGCAGGGTATCGAGCTGCGCATCAAGGCCAACCGCGCCACCCAGCAGATTCTCGGCTCCACCATCACCTTCGGCGCCTCCAGCCTCGAGATCGAGGCGTTCGCCGCCCCCAAGACCCTGGGTCTGTGGGACGATGTGCGCGCCGACCTGCTCGAAGCCAACAAGAACGCCTCCGAGGTCGAAGGCGTGTTCGGCACCGAACTCAAGCTGCCGGTGAGCGTCAAGGGCGGTAAGACCGTGAACACGCGCATCGTGGGCGTGGACGGCCCGCGTTGGATGCTCCGCGGCATCTTCTCCGGTAAGGCCGCCACCGATCCGGACAGCCCGGAGACCGAGGCCCTCAACAAGTTCTTCGCGGACATCGTGGTGGAGCGCGGCGAGGAGCCGCTCGCCCCGCGCGATCTCATCCCGATGCATCCGCCGGTCGCCCCCGCTGAGCGCAAGGCCGCCAAGGAGGCCGCCGCCCAGGCCGAGGAAGGCGGCAAGGAGCACTTCAAGGACATTCCGGATAACAAGCCGAAGGGCCCGCTGAGCCAGGACCAGACCACCGAGGTCAAGACCACGCTGTCCCGCGGCCCGATGTTCTCCGAAGTCCGCTAACGGCTTGTGGCCTGTCGGCGGTTCGCCGGCGGGCCACCACTTCCGCCGCGGCACGCAGGAGAAAGAGCAGGGGATTGCTGAACCATGACTGATCAGAAGAAACGCACGGGTCTGGGCGCCTTGGCCGATGCCGGCGAGGGGGACGACTTCTCCATCATCGACGCCATCGGCGGGCCTCGCGGTGTGGTGGAATCCATGCTGCCGGGCGTGGTGTTCGTGGTGCTGTTCGTCGCCACGAGCAACCTCAATCTCACCATCGTGGTTTCCGCGGTGCTGGCCGTCGTGCAGGTGCTGGCCCGGCTCATCCAGCGGCAGTCGCTGATGGGCGCGCTCTCCGGACTCGTCGCTGTGGGCATCTGCCTGATTTGGGCGTGGAAGAGCCATGAGGCCCGCAACTACTACATGCTCGGCTTCCTCACCAACGCCGGGTACGCGGCGTTGCTGTCGGTCTCGCTGATCGCCCGCGTGCCCGGCTTGGGTCTGGTGGTGGAGTTCATCCGTCAGATGCCCACTGAGCATTTCAAGGCGTGGTTCCACGACTGGATGGATGACCCCGAGCTTAAACGCGCCTACATGATCGTCACCGGCCTGTGGGTGGGGCTGTTCGGCCTGCGACTGCTCGTGCAGGTGCCCCTGTACCTCACCGATCACGTCGCCGCGCTCGGCGTGGCGCGTCTGCTCATGGGCATCCCGTTCTGGGCGCTGGCCATCTGGGTGAGCTACCTCATCATCGCCACCCCGCTTCACCGACACAAGACAGTACGAAAGGACGAGAACGAGGATGCAAGCTGAGGTCCGCATCGAACGATACGCCGACCAGGGCCGTTGCGTGGCCCATATCGATGGCCGCGTGGTCTTCGTTCGGTTTGCCCTTCCCGGCGAACTCGACCGCATCGAGTTGGACGAGCCGCACGACCGTGACGACCGGTTCTGGACCGGCGAGGTCGTCGAGGTGATTGAGCCGTCCGAGGACCGCGTCGAGCCCGCATGGCCGCTCGCCGGTCCGCTCGCCATGGGCGGGGGAGTGGGCGGCGCCGACCTCGTGCACGTCTCACTGCCCGGACAGCTGCGTTGGAAGGCGGTCACCGTATCCGAGCAGATGAGCCGCCTCGGTCATATCGACGTGGCCGTACCCATCGACCGTATGCCCGGTGACGAGGAGCTCGGTGGTCTCCACTGGCGCACCCGCATCGAAATGATCGCCGATGAGGACGGTCGTCCCTCGATGCGCCGCCGTGGCACCCACACCCGCGTGCCCATCGACACCATGCCCCTCGCCTCGCGCGCGCTGCTTGAGGTGGCGTCGCGGGAGCATGTCTGGGACGGTGGCTTCGAGCCCGGCTCGCAGATTCGTCTGGCCGTGCCCGAACCGCGTTCCGACGACTGGCCCAGCGACGATTTCGCCGTGCTCGTGGACGGCGATCTCAAGGCAGGCTCCCAGCTCCTCACCGAACAGGTGAGCGTCAGCGGTCGTGTCTTCACGTATCAGGTCGATGCCGGCGGATTCTGGCAGATGCATCGTCAGGCGCCGATTGCGTTGGTCACGCACATCATCAACCTGGTCAACGATCGCGTGCAGGGCGCTGCGGCACCGGTGATCTGGGACCTGTACTCCGGCTCCGGCCTCTTCACCTTGCCGCTGGCCACACTGACCGGCGAACGTACCCGTATGCTCAGCGTGGAGGGCGCGCGTGTGGCGGTCGCCAACGCGCAGCGCAACCTACGCGCCATGGATCTCGGCAACGTGGACGCCCGTGCGGGCGACGTGTCGCGCACGCTGGCCCATGTACCGGCGCATCTGGCCAAGCCTGACGTCGTGGTGCTCGACCCGCCGCGAGCCGGCGCCCGCACCAAGGTATGCCGTCAAATCGCCGCAGCCGGGGCCTCGTCCGTGGTCTACATTGCTTGCGACCCCACCTCGCTCGCTCGTGACACCGCCACGCTGGTCGCGGAGGGCTACGAGCTGACCGACATCCGTGCTTTCGATATCTATCCGATGACCCATCACGTCGAGACGGTCGCGCTGTTCACTCGCTGAGGTGAGTGGATGCGGCTGTTGCCGTTTATCGCCGGGGAGCCACTATCATGCGCCATATGAACATGCACCGTATGCAGCGGATACTGGCCGTGTTCGCCGGTGCGGCCGCCGTCCTGTCCCTGGCCGCGTGCACGCCGGTCGGCCGGGCCGTGGGCGATACGCAGGACAATCCGCCGGCAGTCGCCCATGATTCCGTCCATACGTCGGACGTCACGGTCGGATTCGTCGGTTCCTTGGATGCCGCGGCGGACAAGATGGCCATCGATGTGATGGCCGATGGCGGCGTCAACGTCTTCTACGCCTCGCTTGACGGCACGAACGGTCCGGTCGAGGACGCGAAGACTGGTGACGAGAGGGCACAATCCGATGCGGCATCGCCGGCTGGCGGTTCAGGCGGTGAGTCGGCGACCGGCGCCGCATCATCCGGCTCCGATGCCGGGGCAGGCTCCTCTCGGACGCCGGTATCGAACACCGCTGCAACGGCCGCGCAGCAGGCCGTCGATGATTTCGTGGCCCGCACGGTCAAGATCATCGTCATCAGCGGCATCAACGTCACCGACGGCAACCGGCAGGGCTGGGACAGTGCGCTGACCAACGCGCGCGAGGCCGGCATCCCTGTCGCCCTGCTCAACCCGACCGCCGTTCCCGGCGACGATCTGCTGTATGCGGCCACCCTCACCGTCAACGACCGCGCCACCGACGCCACGCCGCTGACCGATGCCGTGCTCTCCATCCTGCGCGACGAGCCGCACGACCGCGCCATCATCGTGAGTACCACCGGGGGCGCGAAATTCGAGAGCGGCGGGTCGACGCTGTAGGCGGTTACGTTGTCGGCGGCTATAGGTTGCGGATAGCCCGGCGACGCGGCAGGTTGCGGTAGTCCGGTGATTCGATGGTGTTGGCGTGGTACCGAGTGCGCGATAGGACGATGGCGGTAGTCTTGACACCATGAATACAACGACGGTCGATACGATGCCGGATGTCCGCGAGCCGGGACTGACAGCTGCCGAGGTGGAGCAACGGGTCGAACGCGGGCAGGCCAACGAGGTGAAGACCTCCACCTCGCGATCGGTCGCGGATATCGTGCGCGCCAACGTGTTCACCCTGTTCAACGGCATCATCTTCGCCGCCATGGTGCTTGTGCTCATCACCGGTTCCTGGAAGGACTCGGTGTTCGGCTTCGTCATTATCATCAACACCGGCATCGGCATCGTCACCGAGCTCAAGGCCAAGCGCACGCTTGACCGGCTTTCCATCCTCGTGGCCTCCGATGTTCTGGTCCGGCGCGACGGCGTGAACGTGCCGGTGCCCCACAACGGCATCGTCATGGACGACCTGCTGTGGGTGCGGTCGGGCGAACAGGTCCCGGCGGACGGCCTGATCGTCGAGACCTGGGGACTCGAGTTGGACGAATCCATGCTCACCGGCGAATCCCGCACCGTGCGGCACAAGGTGGGCGAGCAGATCTACTCCGGCGCCACCGCGGTCTCCGGCATGGCGCTGATTCGGGTGAACGCGGTGGGGGAGCATTCGTACGCCGCCACGCTCACCGCCCAGGCCAAGGTCTACAAGAAGACCGTCTCCGACCTCAACAAGGGCATCAACACCATTCTGAAGTTCATGACCTTCCTGGTGGTGCCGCTGTGTGTGCTGCTCATCCTTTCGCAGATTCGGACCGTGGGAGGATGGTCCGAGGCCCTCGCTACCGGTGAATGGCGGCAGGCCGTGGTCTCCGCGGTAGCCGGCGTGGTCGGCATGATTCCCGAAGGCCTCGTGCTGCTCACGTCGCTCAACTTCGCGCTCGCCGCCATCCGGCTGGCGCGAAAGAACACGCTTGTGCAGGAACTCGAATCGGTGGAGACGCTGGCCCGTGTGGACGCGCTTAACCTCGACAAGACCGGCACAATCACCGACGGCGGCATCGCCTTCGACCGGCTCATCATGCTGGGGGATGAGGATGGTAGCGCCGGGGGAGCGACTGGCGGCGGGTGTGGCGCGGCCGATGTTGGCGGACATGACGCAGCGACCGGACATGATGCGGCGGATGGACATGATGCCGCGGCCGAGCGGATTGTCGCACAGGCCCTGTACGACTGCTGCAACGAGGAACAGCCCAACGGCACCGGCAGGGCGGTCCTCGCTGGACTCACCGCACAGGGTTATGGGGCGTGCGACGTCAACGCCCGCATCCCGTTCTCCTCGGCCCGCAAATGGAGCGCCGTGGTGGAAGGCGATGGCAGCCTATGGTACATGGGCGCCCCCGAGGTGATTCTCGCCGCGCTCGACCGTGACACCACAGACCTGCTCAAACGGGTCAACGACTACGCCGGCGACGGCAACCGCGTGCTGCTCATGGCCAGAGCGAGCGAAGACGTCGCGCGCGCTGGGAAAGGGCACTGCGATTGCGAGGATACCGGCAACCAGGACGGCCATGAGGACCGTGAAAGCCACGAGGGCCAGGCCGGTGACCATGAGGGCCGTAATGATTACGAAGCCCTGGATAGTAAGGGATGTGAGTGCAAGCACCGTAAGGTCGTAGGCGACACCTCCTCCGACATCCGGAGCGAATGGTGCCGTCTCCTTGACGATCCGACGCTCGACCCGCACGCCGAACCGGTCGCCCTCGTCCTGTGCGCCGAACGTATCCGTTCCGATGCCGAGCCGACCCTTGCATGGTTCCGCGAACAGGGCGTGCGCTGCCGTGTCATTTCCGGCGACAATCCCGTCACCGTGGGGGCGATCGCCCGCAAGGTGCGGCTCACCGGAGACCGCGAACCGGTCGCGATGGACGCGCGCGAGTTGCCTGAGGACCTCAACGAACTCGCCCGCACGCTCGAAGGCGTGGACGTGCTCGGCCGCGTGCTGCCGGATCAGAAGAAGGCCATCGTCAAGGCCCTTCACCTCCAGGGGCATGTGGTGGCCATGACCGGCGACGGCGTCAACGATGCGCTGGCGCTGAAGGAGGCCGACCTCGGCATCGCGATGGGCAACGCCGCGCCCGCCACCAAGGCCGTGGCGCAGGTCGTGCTCGTGGACTCCAAGTTCTCCCACCTGCCGGATGTGGTGGCGCGTGGGCGTCAGGTCATGGCCAACATGGAACGCGTGGCCAGCCTGTTCCTCGTCAAAACCGTGTATTCGGCGCTGATTTCGCTCGGCGTGGTATTGACGCAGATTCCGTACCCGTACCTGCCCCGCCACATCACGTACATCGGCGCGCTCACCATCGGCATGCCGGCGTTCATCCTTGCGCTTGCGCCGAACACGCGCCGGTACATCCCCGGTTTCCTGGGGCGTGTGGTCAGGTTCGCGTTGCCCGGCGGCGTGGCCACCGCGCTGTCCGTGCTGCTCGCCTCGTGGTTCCTGCCCGGCATCATGGGCTGGGACGTGGCCGACAGCCCCGCTGATCTTTCCTCGCTGCGCGCTACGAGTGCCATCATCCTGTTCGTGATGGGCGTGTTCGTGCTCGCCCGCGTGGCCCGTCCGCTCAACGGCTGGCGCGGTGGGCTGGTGGCGTTCTTCGCCGCCGCTGGCGTCATCGGCGCGTTCATCCCCTTCGTGGCGCGGTTCTTCGCGCTCATCCTGCCCACCGGCGCCACGCTGACCGCCACGCTCATCGCCCTCGCCGGCGCAGCGGTCATTTTTGTGCTGTGCCTATGGCTGGTGCCGCGGGCCGGCAGCATCCTGACCCGGTTCCTACGCCGCCGCGGAATCAATATCTAGGCGTTTCGTCTCTCGCCGGCGCAAATTCGGTTCCCTCTCTGAGAGAATCAGTCGTCAATCTTTCGCCCGCAAGCGTGTGCCTAGTCGGCTCCCCTCTCTGAGGGGAGCTGTCAGCGTAGCTGACTGAAGGGAGCTGGCTCCCTTTCGCCGGCCCTCACCGCAACCAGCCGGAATAAAGTCGCCGCATTGTCTCACGTTTCAATCCGACACGCCAGAGGCAAAGTAACGTACCCGTACCATAACAAGCGGATAATCTACGGCAATAAGAGCCGATTCACGATTCGGAGGAAGCATGTCCTTACGTGACGCCCAACTGGCCACACTGCACGCGGCCGGCAAGGACTTCGATTACTACAACATCGCCAATCTCGATGGCGTCGACCACTTGCCGTACTCACTCAAGGTGCTGGTCGAGAACCTCGTGCGCAACATCGACGGCGCCAACATCACCGACGAGCACGTCAAGGCCCTGCTCGACTGGGACCCCGACGCGCAGCCCAGCCATGAAATCCAGTTCACCCCGAGCCGCGTGGTCATGCAGGACTTCACCGGCGTGCCGTGCATCGTGGATCTCGCCACCATGCGCGACGCGGTCAAAGACCTCGGCGGCGACCCGGAGGTCATCAACCCGCAGGTCCAGTCGGACATGGTCATCGACCATTCCGTGCAGATCGACAAGTACGGCATCGCCGACGCGGTCGAGCAGAACATGGATATCGAATACCAGCGCAACGGCGAACGCTACCAGTTCCTGCGCTGGGGCCAGCAGGCGTTCCGCAACTTCCGCGTCGTGCCGCCGGGAACCGGCATCATCCACCAGGTCAACATCGAATACCTGGCCAAGGTCGTCATGACCAAGACCGCCGAGGCATCCGGCCTGAACGACGGCCGTGAGCTCGCCTACCTCGACTCCTGCGTCGGCACCGACTCGCACACCACCACCGAAAACGGTCTCGGCGTGCTCGGCTGGGGCGTGGGCGGCATCGAGGCCGAGGCCGCCATGCTCGGTCAGCCCATCTCCATGCTCGTGCCGCGCGTGGTGGGCTTCAAGCTTACCGGCTCCATCCCCGAGGGCGTCACCGCCACCGATGTGGTGCTCACCATCACCGACATGCTGCGCAAGCACGGCGTGGTCGGCAAGTTCGTGGAGTTCTACGGCGAGGGTATCGCCTCCGTGCCGCTGGCCAACCGCGCCACCATCGGTAACATGAGCCCGGAGTTCGGCTCCACCTGCGGCATCTTCCCGATTGATGACGTCACGCTCGACTACCTGCGCCTGACCGGCCGCTCGGACGAGCAGGTCGCACTCGTCGAGGCGTACGCCAAGGCCAACAAGCTGTGGGGCGACGCCAACGATCCGGACTACGTCGAACCGAAGTACTCCGAATACATGGAGCTGGACCTCGGTACCGTGGTGCCGTCCATCGCCGGCCCGAAGCGCCCGCAGGACCGCATCACGCTCGCCACTGCCAAGTCCACGTTCGAAGACACGCTGCCCGCGTACGAGACCGAGAAGACCGCCCACGAGCCGATCGCCGTCTCCACCGACTTCCGCGGCGACTTCGACATCACCAACGGCGACGTGGCCATCGCCTCGATCACCTCCTGCACCAACACCTCCAACCCATCCGTCATGGTGGCCGCCGGCCTGATCGCCCGCAACGCGCACGCGCTGGGCCTCAAGCCCAAGCCGTGGGTCAAGACCTCGCTCGCCCCAGGCTCCCAGGTGGTGGCCGACTATCTCAAGGCCGCCGGCCTGCAGGACGACCTCGACGCGCTCGGCTACGAGCTCGTCGGCTTCGGCTGCGCCACCTGCATCGGCAACTCCGGCCCGCTACTGCCCGAGATTTCCGAGGCCATCAACGCCAACGACCTGACCGTCACCGCAGTGCTCTCCGGCAACCGCAACTTCGAGGGCCGCATCAGCCCCGACGTCAAGATGAACTACCTCGCCTCGCCGCCGCTCGTGATCGCCTACGCGCTCGCCGGCACGATGGACTTCGACTTCGAGACCCAGCCGCTCGGCGTCGATAAGGATGGCAACGACGTGTTCCTCAAGGACATCTGGCCCACCAACGAAGAGGTGGCCGCCGTGGTGAACGGCACGGTCAGCCGTGAGATGTTCCTCAAGGACTACGCCTCCGTGTTCGAGGGCGACCGTCGCTGGAAGGGCCTCGACGTGCCCGAAGGCGAGCTGTTCGCCTGGGATCCGAAGTCCACCTACGTGCGCAAGCAGACGTTCTTCGACGGCATGAAGGCCGTGCCGGACCCGGTCGAGGACATCCACGGTGCCCGCGTGCTCGCACTGCTCGGCGACTCCGTGACCACCGACCACATCTCCCCAGCCGGTGCGTTCAAGGCGTCCAGCCCGGCCGGCAAGTACCTCACCGATCGTGGCGTGGCTCCGAAGAACTTCAACTCCTACGGCTCCCGTCGAGGCAACCACGAGGTGATGGTGCGCGGCACGTTCGGCAACATCCGACTGCGCAACCAGCTGCTCGCTTCGATGGGCGAGGAGGTCACGCCCGGCGGCTTCACCTACGACTTCACGACTGGCAAGCCGTCCACGATTTTCGATGCATCGCTCAACTACAAGGCTGCGGGCACGCCGCTCGTGGTGCTGGCCGGTAAGGAGTACGGCACCGGCTCCTCGCGCGACTGGGCCGCCAAGGGCACGCTGATGCTCGGCGTTCGTGCCGTCATCACTGAGAGCTTCGAGCGCATCCACCGTTCCAACCTCATTGGCATGGGCGTGCTGCCCCTGCAGTTCCCTGAAGGCGAGTCCTACAAGTCGCTGGGGCTTGATGGCACCGAGACGTATGACATCGCCGGCGTGGAGGAGCTCAACTCCGGCACGACGCCGAAGACCGTGCATGTCACCGCCACGCACAAGGACGGCTCCACGACCGAGTTCGACGCGGTGGTCCGCATCGACACCCCCGGCGAGGCCGACTACTACCGCAACGGCGGCATCCTCCAGTACGTGCTGCGGAACCTTATGAAGTAAGGCTGAAGAAATGCGGTGCCCCAGCGGCGCTGTGATGTGTCGTCGCAATGCGGGTGTCGCAATGCGACGACACAATGCGGGTGCCGTGATGCGGTGCCGTAATCGCAGAGGCGGAGACCAATTTGCCTCGATGGTTCCGCCAAAAGGAGGCGTGTGCCCCCGGGCGTGTGCCCCCGGGCGTGTGCCCCCGGGTGTGTGCCCCCGGGCGTGTGCCCCCGGGCGTGTGCCCCCGGGCGTGTGCCCCCGGGCGTGTGCCCCCGGGCGTGTGCCCCCGGGCGTGTGCCCCCGCAGCTGGAAATCGTATGGATTTCAGCTGCGGGGGCACACCCATATTTGCGGCGGAATTGCCTGTTTCGGCAAAAATAGCGGAATCATGCGGTTTTCCGCTTACTTCGGCGTGCCCCCGCAGGCGAAAAAGACCCATAAAACCGCTAGCGGGGCACAGGCCGTGCCCCCGGAAGCCAAATTGCCGCTCAAATCGTCTGCGGGGGCACACTTCTGTGCCACGCAAGCCGAAAATCGGGGTATTGAAGGCTGCGGGGGCACAGCACTTGGCTGGAAGTGGGTGATCATTGTGGGAGAGCCATATCTTGGATGCGACATTGCCCAGAACGTAATCTGGTATCCTGCGTCGCAAATTTGTTTCGGCGAATAAAGGCACACGAGAACAAGACACGGCATCAGTCCCAACTGCAATCCCACGCTGGAGTACGGTGCCGTCGAATCCGTGCCAGAGTGCCAGCCAGAGCATAATTGCTGTCGAACCAACCGGTTGCAACGACTTCAGCGCATGCGATTGAGACGATTGAGACGATTGAGGTAATCTAGGCGATTGCGGCAATCGGGCAATGCGTAATCAAGCAATGCGCTGTCACCCTGAACCCGACTTTCGATACTGCTTGGCCACCTCCTCAATGGAACGCGGCAGCACCGAGAAATCGAAAGTCGCGCCGCGCAAGGCGAGATGACGTGCAACATTGAACGCATATTCGGCCTTGGACACGTCGTCCTTGACATCAGCGCCGGTCGCGATGATGACGGTCCATCCGCGATTACGCAGCCATTCGCGTTTCTCTTGGTCCCGTCGCCATTGCGCTTTGTCGGTGCGATGATGGTCTCCGTCGTATTCGACGGCCATCTGGTATTCCGGCCATGCCATATCCAAAGTCATCGTCGCTCCTGAGACGAATCGTGCATCAGGCACCGTGTATCCTGTTGATGGCGAGGGGATGCCGTGCTTCAGCAAGACCATCCGCGACTTGCTTTCCATAGGCGAGGCGACGTTTGCCCGTATCAGGGTCAGCGCAAGCAGGCATTGAGGTTTGGCCCGGAAGCGTGGCAGCGAAGTGATGGTGGTGATGAATCTCCGCCGCACGGAGTCATGGTCGCCATCGCTTCCGGGAAATGATCGGGAGCTCGTGATGCTCTGGGCGTGCAGGATGGAATCGCCGAGCGAAACAAGGGATTCGAGCGGAACATGCGGGGCGAGCTGAGCCCATGTGTGGATGAGGTCAAGAGCATATACGTGCCGATTGATGCGCACATTGTCGGCTTGGACGAGTGGTTTCCAAGTGTGCGCTTGCATAGATGGCCGTCGGGTTCTGAGGCGTTTGTCCTTGACGCTTGAAACGGTGTGCAGGACGTCGAGGTCAAGTGCGCAATGCGATGGGACAGGTATTGATTGGAGCGTAAGCGAGGTGGTCATGCCGAACATCAGCCGGTGACCGAAGTCCTGTGCGGCTTCAGTACAGCGATGGATCATGTCCTTCCGGACTTGGGCCAGGTTTTCGCTCATCGTTGGAGTCGGCTGTGCAGGCGGGGTGTCGAGTGGGACGTCGTGTGGGGAGATGGCGGGGTAGTGGTATGCATTCAAGTCATCATTGATTATCATGCCGCAACCGTAGCGGCGAGTTCGCGGACATGGCAAGCGAATCCGACCTATGTGGTTCCAGCTTGCTGTTTTCGGCGTGTTGTGGATAACTCGCAGTGGATGTTTTTCAACTAACCAATAATGAGGATCTGCTCAACAAGGCTCTGCACAACCGGATGAGGCGGTTGCGCAGAGCTCCACAATGCTGTCTGAACGAGACTGATTACTGCGAAATGCGTAGATTCGAGTACCCGTGCGACTGGATATCGCATCCGGGCGCAATTGGTACGTGCCCGCGTCGGAGTGTTGCCGGGCGACTTGACGGACGGCGAAATCCCCGCGGTGCATGATTCCGACAGGAGCCACTGGTAGGCTGAAGGGGACCGGATGGCGTCGGCGGTCGCGGGCGCTCGGTGACGAAGGGGTGGAAGGGGATTGACACATGGGAATCAAAGCAACGGAACTGCCGCTGGGGAAGGTGTTCACCCCGGATTTCCGGTTCACGATTCCGTCCTTCCAGCGGGCCTACATCTGGAAGCCGGAGAATATTCTGCAGCTGGTCGCCGATCTGAGGGACGCCGCCGCCACGCCATCCACACCGTACTTCCTCGGTTCGTTGATTCTGGTGCGTGAACCGGACGGACGGTTCATGGTGATCGATGGACAGCAGCGTCTCGTGTCGCTGTCCATCATCATCGCCGTGTTGCGCGATCTCGAACGTGATCCCGATCTCATGCGCCAATTGGACGCGCTGCTCGTCGAACCGGGGGACAAGCTGCGCGGCATCGCCAACGAGCCCCGACTCACCCTGCGCGAGCGTGACGCCGCGTTCTTCCGCGAGCATGTGCAGGAGGACAACCTCGAGTCGGTGTTCGATATGAACGACGACGATTTGGCCACCGCGGCCCAGCGCAACATGGTGACCAACATCAAGAAGACCTACGACGAGCTTGATTCGTGGACCGCCGACGAACGCAGCCGCTTCGCGAAGTATCTGGTCAATCAGGTGACGCTGGTGATCGTCATCACCGACGACCTTGACGGCGCCCACCGCATCTTCGACGTGATGAACATGCGCGGCCTGCCGCTCACCCCGTCCGACGTGTTCAAGGCGCGGGCCACCTCCGGCCTGTCGATGGCGGAACTGGACGTCTATGCCGCGCGTTGGGACGACATCGTCGATCCCATCGGCGACGATCCGCATGTCATCGAGGAGTTCTTCTCCTACCTGCACCTCATCCTCACCCACCTGCCCGACACGGACAAGCTCATCGAGGAGTTCCTGACCGGCGTGCTGCAGCCGTACCTCAATACGGGCACGGTCGCCTCGTTCATCAACGACGTGCTCGCCCCGTACGCGATGGCGTGGCGCATCATCGAACGTCCGGGGGACACGGTCCTGCCGGTTGAGGTGCGGCATCGTCTGGAGGCGCTCAACGACTACCACATCCACGAGTGGAAGCCCGTGGCCATGTGGGCGCTGGTGCATTCCTACCGCGAACTGGGCAATCCGGATGTGACGCCGTTCACCCAGCGTGGTGCCCGCGCGGCGCGGCGTTCCTCCACGCTCGACGCCCTCGGCGCGCACGACGACCGGCGGTTGCTCGCGATTCTCACCGCGTTGGAACAGGTGACCGGCGTGCGCACGCTGAACCGTACCGGAACATTGGACCGCCGCGGACTCGCGAACGCCGCCATCCGCGACCTCGACAAGGGCTATCTCGTGGAACGCATCAACGCCCTGCGCGTGGGGGATGCCGACCGCGAAGGCGCGCTGGTCCGGCTGCACGGCGAGATGCAGGGCGACGGCGACCTGATCCGTCTCCTGCTGATTCGCGCCAACGAGCAGAAGGCCGGCGTGGCGCTGACCCGCCCGCGCAAGTTCAGCGCGCTGCCCATCATGCCGCTGGACATCGAGCGTGCCGAATCGTTCGCGGATTGGACTCAGGAGAACCACGACTTCTGGATGTACCGGCTCGGCAACATGGCCCTGGTCCAAGGGACCGAGGATCAGCTCGACAAGATCGCGGAATACGTGCCACGCCGTGACCGCATGCTGCTGCGCGCCGCATCATGCCGCTTCCCACTGACCGACGAGCTCAGGAACTTCGGTGCCTGCACGCCCACCATGCTCGAGCGGCGGCAAGAGGAGACCATCCGTCTCGTCGTCGAATACTGGGGCATCCGGTACGACAAGAACAACCATGATCTGACTTCGCAGAACATAGAGGAGCTGGCGGAGACCGTGCGACGCCCGGTCCGCGGGTCCAAGCGCGTGACCATTCTCCAGGTCATCAAGGCCGGACTGCTCACACCGGGGGAGCGTCTGGTGTGGGACAGACCACGCAAGGGCGAACGCTGGTATGCCACGGTCACCGAAAACGGCAAGTTGCGGTTGGATGACGGCTCCGAATACCCCACGCCGACAGCAGCCGCACGTGCAGCGGCGGGCGGCCGTCGCGGCGGCAGTCTGGACGTGTGGAAGCGCACCTCCAATGGCCAGGGACTGAGCGAGATCTGGCAGCAGGTCCGCCAGTCGCAGTAAACG